>NZ_JAGXKC010000024.1:0-63187 GCF_019091045.1 Stenotrophomonas sp. GbtcB23
GATGCGCGTTCGGGCAAACCGCCGTACGCATGGTTGATGGCACATAGCGCCGAACCTGAGCGTCGCGCGAAATGGCGCGAAGGCGTCACCGCAACGGCACGCATCCTGCTGCTCGGCGTGGTGATGGACGTGATCTACCAGGTCCGCGTGTTCGGCGGGTTCCGCTATCCCAATGAGGCGTTCGTGCTTGCGGTAGTACTGGGTTTCCTCCCGTACCTGGTGCTGCGCGGTCCCTTCGACCGGCTGGCCCGCTTCTGGATCCGTCGCCACCCGAACCACCGCAAGGACTCCACGCCATGACGGAAAAAGACCCTGCACGCGCGTTGTCGGAACGCGCCATCTCCCTGGAGCAGGCGCGGCAGACGCTGGGCGGCACCGATGCCGCCTCGCTGGAGCTGTCCTCGCGGCGCACCGGCATGTCGTTCCAGCGGACGCGGATGAGCGCCGACCGCACGCTGATGTCGATCATCCGCACCGCGCTGTCGCTGATCGGATTCGGCTTCACCATCTACCAGTTCTTCGGCCACATGCTGGACGTGCCGGGCACCACGCTTCGCCCGCATGCGCCACGCAACTTCGGCGTGGCCCTGGTCGCGCTGGGCATGGTCATGCTGACCCTGGGCATCGTCTACCACCTGCGCTACATGAAGGAGCTGCGCAGCGAGCGTGCCCTGATGATGGGCGAAGGCCTGATCCACGGCGAAAGCCACTACCCGATATCGCTGACCCTGATCACCGCAGGCCTGCTCTGGCTGCTTGGCCTGCTGGCGATCGTGAGCATGACCTTCAATGTTGCGCCATTCGGCTGAGGGGAAGAGATGAGTGTCGTGGCCGATACCATGATCGAGATCGACGGCGGGGTCTTCCTGATGGGCTCCAACGACCATTACCCGGAAGAGCGCCCCGCGCACAAGGTGCGGGTGGCGCCTTTCCGGATCGACCGCTATCCGGTCACCAACCGCGAGTTCTCGCGCTTCGTCAGCGCCACCGGTTATGTGACCGCTGCCGAGCGGCCGGCCGATCCGCGCGATTACCCGGGTGCGGATCCGGCGCTGCTGGTGCCCTCGTCGGTGGTGTTCGTGCAGCCCTCCGGCCCGGTGGACATGTCCAATACCCACAACTGGTGGCACTACGTTTCAGGCGCCAACTGGCGCCATCCGCGCGGACCCTTCACCCAACTGGACGGCCTGGATGACCACCCGGTGGTCCATGTGACCTTCGCCGATGCGCAGGCGTACGCGAAATGGATCGGCAAGGACCTGCCCACGGAGGCGGAGTGGGAGTACGCCGCACGTGGCGGACAAGAGCCCAGCGAGTTCGCCTGGGGCGACAGCCTCACCGTGCGCGGCCGGCACCAGGCCAACACCTGGCAGGGCGAGTTCCCGTGGCTGAACCTGGAAGAAGACGGGCACCGCTGGACCTCGCCGGTGGGCAGCTATCCGCCCAATGGCTACGGGCTGTACGACATGATCGGCAACGTGTGGGAGTGGACCAGCGACTGGTACCAGCAGCATGACCGGCTGCAGAGCAAAGCCTGCTGCGCGATTGACAACCCGCGCGGCGGCGAGCGCCAGCGCAGCCACGACCCGGCCGACCGCAGCAGCATCCCGCGGCGGGTGATGAAGGGCGGCTCGCACCTGTGCGCGCCCAACTACTGCCGCCGCTACCGGCCCGCCGCGCGGATGGCCCAGCCGATCGACACCTCGACCTGCCACGTCGGCTTCCGCTGCGTGGAACGCTGATGCGCCGCCACCGCGCCCACCGTCCACAACCGCATGAGGTGACTGCCATGACCTGCCCATCCGCTTCGCATTATCGTCGCAGCTGCGTGGCCACTGCCGTGCTGCTGGGCACGCTGGCGCTGGTGGCCGCGCTGCCGGCGCACGCTGTCGAAGGCGGCCTGGGGCGCTCCATCACCGGTATGCAGATCACCTCGTACGTGGGCGTCATTCCGCCCGAGCCGGGAATGCAGTGGTCATTGAGCTACGTGCACTATGACGGCAGGATCGGCGGCAGCCGACCGGCACCCATCGCCGGGCAGGTTTCGCTGGGCCTGGAAGCCGATGTCAGCCTGACCGCGGCCACCGGGGTGTACGTGTGGCCGACCAAGGCCGGCAGGTGGAACTTCGCCACGATGCTGACCGTGCCCTACATCGATGCCGATGTGACCGCCGGCCTGCAGGGCCCGCTCGGCAACCAGGTGCGCGTGCAGGACAGTGCGTCCAACCTGTTCGACGTGTATTTCGCACCGGTGATTGCCGGTTTCCATATCGACCAGGTACAGCACGTCTCGTTTGGCCTGTACGTGTACGCACCCACGGCGAAGTACACCCCGGGCAAGCTGGCCAACCCCGGGCTCAATGTCTGGACCGTGTCGCCGGCGGTGGGGTACACCCACCTGTTCCAGAAGGGCACGCTGGAGTTCAGCGTGCTCGGCGGCATGGACTGGTACAGCCGCAACGACGACACCGATTACAAGAACGGCCTGGTACTGCGCACCGATGCACTGCTGGTCAAGCGCACGCCCAGCGGCTGGGGCTTCGGCGCGGCGGCGGGCTGGCTGCAGCAGGTCCAGGACGACGACGGCGACCTGGCCGACCGGCTCAACGGGTTCAAGGGCCGCGCGTTCGGCGCCGGACCGGTGCTGACCTATGGGAAGAAGTGGCCGGGGGGCGAGCACGTGGATGTGTCGTTCCGGTACCTCAGTGAATTCAGCGTGCGCAACCGCTTCGAGGGCGATCCCTGGAGCGTGTCGATCAGCGCCGGCTTCTAAGCTGTGCGCCCCGTCCTTTTCGCCTCCGGAGACATGCCATGGCCACCGCCGCACTATGTTTCGCCCGTACCGCCTGCCTGCTGCTCGGCGGCCTGGCCGGGGGCGCGTTGCCGCTCGCGGCCGCCCCGGCGCGCACGCCGCCGGCCAGCACCGACGGCGACGAGCGCGACCCCGAAGCGCTCGCCGCGCTGGACCGCATGGGCGCCGCACTGCGTGCGCTCAAGCAGTTCTCTCTGACCTCCGATGCCAGCACCGAAGTGGTGCTGGAGGATGGGCAGAAGATCGAACTGGACGGCGTGGTGACCTACAAGGTGAAGGCGCCGAACCAGTTGTTCCTGGAGCTGCGCAGCGACCGCCAGCTACGCCAGCTGTTCTACGACGGCAACGCGCTGACGGTGTATTCGCCGCGCTTGAACTACTACGCGCAGGTGGACGGCGTGGGGGCCACGCTCGGTGAGCTGGTGGACCAGGCGGCCGACCGCTACGGCATCGAAATGCCGCTGGCCGACATGTTCCTGTGGGGTACCGACAAGGCGCCCAAGACCGCGATCCGCGCGGCCCTGCACGTGGGAGGCGGCACGCTGGATGGCGAACCCATCGAGCAGTACGCCTTCAAGCAGGACGCCGTGGACTGGCAGGTGTGGATCTCCAAGGCCACCTCGCTGCCGAAGAAGCTGATCATCAATTCACTGGATGACCCGGCCCAGCCGCAGTATCGCGCGCGGTTGGCGTGGGATACCCGCACGCCGGTACCCGCGACCGCCTTCCAGTTCGCACCGCCGGCCGACGCCGCGCGGATCAAGCTGGTGCCGCTCGAGGTCGCCGCAGTGGTTCCCGATGCCGGCCAGGAGAACTGAAATGCTTTCCTTCCCAAAGACCCAGCGCACCATGCTCACCGGCGCGGCCAGCCTGATGGTGCTGCTTGCCATCGGCATCGGCCCGGCCAATGCACAGCACGGCCACCGCGGCGGCGGCGGTGCTGCGCGAGCCGGCGCCCACGCCAACATCAACCGGCCGGTGCAGCGGCCGCAGGGCGGCGGTGCGCATCGCGACGTCAATCGCAATGTGAACCGCGACGTGAACCGGAACGTCAACCGGAACGTCAACCGCGACGTGCATGTGGACGTGGATTACCACGACGACCACTGGAACCACTGGGATGACCATCCGGTCGCCACGGCCGCCGCCGTGACCGCCGCCGTGACCGCCGGCGTGGCGCTGACCTCGGCGGTGATCGGCTCGATCGTCTACTCGGTGCCGCCAAGCTGCGTGACCACCGTCATCAACGGCATGGCCTACCAGCAGTGCGGCAACACCTGGTACGAGCCGCGCTACAGCGGCACCACCGTGCAGTACGTGGTGATCAATCCTCCGCGTTGACCCTGCCGGTTGCAGCAACCGGTAGTTTTTCTGGCTGGCCTGCGTAGTTATGCGGATGACCACGCAGGCAGGAGGGGGCTAGGCTGGAAGCCAGTTCACAGCCCCGGAGTGTCGTGTGATGAAAGCCTTTGCGATCGCGGTCCTGGCCACCTCGCTGGTGGCCTGCGCCAGTACGCCCACCGTGCACACCGACTTCGACCCGGGGGCGAACTTCGCTTCCTTCCGGACCTACAGCTGGGCGATGAAGCCGCAGGGCGCCTCGCCGCTGGTCACCCAGCGCATCGTCGACGGCATCGACGCGCGCCTGGCGGCCCGCGGCTGGACCCAGTCCGCCAACGGCGACGTGGCCCTGGCCGCGCATATCGTGACCAGCCAGCGGCAGACCCTGGACACGTTCTACACCGGCAGCAACATGGGCGGTTGGGGCTGGCGTGGCGGCGGCTGGGGCGGCGGCATGGGCATGGGCAGCGCCACCACCACGGTACGCACCTACGACGTGGGCACGCTGGTGGTGGACATGTTCGATGCGCGCAGCAAGCAGGCGGTATGGCGCGGCACGGCCAGCGGCACGGTGCCCAGCACCCCGGAGCGCACCAACGCCGCGGTGGAAGCCGGCCTGGACAAGCTGTTTGCCGGGTTCCCGCCGGGCGGTGCAGCGGCGACCAAATGATGCGCTGACACCCTTCGACGTTTCACCGCGCGGCGCCGCACCGGGGCCCATCCCTCCCACCGGTCCGGCGCCGCGCACTTCCATCGAGGTGCCTCTTGGCGATTCCCACGCCTGCGGGCATGCGCCTGCTGCTGGCCTGCCTGCTGGCGCCGGGTGCATCGCTTGCCGCCGGGCCGGCCACGACGCTGGACGGCACGCAGTGCGGTCACCGCGACAGTGGCGACCCGCGTCCCCGCATCGGCGTGGCGCTGGGCGGTGGCGGTGCACGCGGTATCGCCCATGTGCGCATCCTGCGTCAGCTCGAGGCGCTGCATATTCCGGTGGACTGCATTGCCGGCACCAGCGCCGGCGCGCTGGTCGGTGCGCTGTACGCCTCCGGCAAGACGCCGGCGCAGATCGAGCAGGTGGTGCTGGATACGCAGTGGATGGCGATGTTCAGTGACACCCTGCCGCGCCGTGAGCGGTCGCTGCAGCGCAAGGCCGACGACTACCAACAGCTGGCGCCGATCGGCATCGGCCTGGGCGGGCAGGGCAAACGGGTGCAGATCTCCGGCGGCGTGTCGCAGGGAGAACGTCTGATCGCGTTGTTCGAGACTGCCACCGGCGGCAGCCGGGTCACCGGTGATTTCGACGACCTGTCCATCCCGTTCCGTGCGATCGCTACCGACCTCAACACCGGCGAGGCGGTGGTCCTGGACCACGGCAGCCTGCCGATGGCGATGCGCGCGAGCATGTCATTGCCTGGCATCTTCCGGCCCATCACCATCGACGGGCGCGTGCTGCTTGATGGCGGCGTGTCCAACCAGGTGCCCATCGACGTGGTGCGGGCGATGGGCGCCGACCGGGTGATCGCGGTGGATGTGGGCACGCCGCTCAGCGCGCTCGACCGTGACGCCAGCCTGGTGGACGTGATCGGGCAGCTCAGTGGATTTCTGACCACGCGCAATGCCCAGCGCCAGCTCGACACGCTCGGCCCGCAGGATCTGTTGATCACACCCCAGCTTACCGGCAAGGTCGCTACCGGCGATTTCGACAAGGCGCCCGAAGCGCTGGCGATCGGTCAACAGGCCGCGGACCAGGCGGCCCCGGCGCTGCGTGCCTTCTCGCAACCGGCGCCGGTCTACCAGCGCTGGTACGCCACCCGCGAAACGCGCGCCGCGCCGTCGGCTCCGGCACCGATCGCCTATATCGAGGTCCGCAACCACACCGGCTATGCCGATGAACTGCTGTTGTCCTACCTGCCGGTGGAGATCGGCAAGCCGCTGGACAGCAAGGCCATGCAGGAAGGCGTGCTGCGTGCGTACGGCATGGATACCCTGGCCAGCATCAGCTACGAGCAGGACCGCCGCGACGACGGCCAGGTCGGGGTGGTGATCACCGCGTATGAGAAGCCCAACGGCCCGATCTACCTGGAGGCCGGCTGGACCCTGAGCAACGACCTGGATGGCAACCACGAAAGCAACCTGCGCGCCGGCCTGCTGTTCGCGCCGCTGTCGCCGTATGGCGCCGAGGCGAGGGTGACCCTGCAGGTGGGCAGCGAACCGGCGATACGCGGGAGCTATTACCATCCCTTCGACGTGGGCAACCGCTACGCGTTCGAAGCCCTGGGCGGCTATGAAACGCGCAGCTTCAACGTGTTCGACGACGCGGGCAACAAGACCTCGCGCTACCGGGTCAGCCGCACCGGTGCGGGCGTGGACCTGGTGCGCAACGTGTCCAACGTGCTGTCGATACGCGCCGGCATCGAGCGATACACCGGCAGCGCGCGCATGGACATCGGCTCGCCCCGGGTGCCACGCACCGATTTCGACGACGGTGGGCTGACCGCCAGCCTCACCTACGACAACATCGACAGCCTGTACTTCCCGCGCGACGGCTTCCTGGTCAACCTGGGCACCTACCAGTCGCGTGAGGCCCTCGGTGCCGATACCCGCTTCGGCCAGATCGACCTGGATGCGGTGGGCGCGTTTCCGTTCGGACGCAGCGCGGTGCAGCTGGGCCTGCGCTACCACGTGACCTCCTCGGGCACCGCACCGGTACAGAGCATCTACCGGTTGGGCGGGCGCTGGCGGCTGGCCGGGTTCCAGCACAACCAGCTGACCGGCCAGGACTATGCGCTGGGATTTGCCGGCTACACCTATGAACTGGGCAAGGTGCTGGGCCGGTCCGCGCAGGTCGGTGGCACGGTGGAGTATGGCAATGCCTGGCAGCGCCGTTCGGACATGTCGATCAGCGATGGGATCTGGAACGGCAGCCTGTTCCTGGGCTTCGATTCGTGGATCGGGCCGCTGATCTTCGGCCTGGGCATGCGCGAAGGCGGCGACCGGGTGGTGTTCATCGAGTTGGGGCAATCGCTGTAGCGCATCCCGGTAGCGCCGAAGGCGTTACAGCACCTGCGACAGGATTACGGCCAATGCGCCGATCCAGCACACCAGCACGAACCAGGCCAGCACTGCGTTGGCGGTGATGCCGCGCTTGCGCACCAGCAGGCTCACCACCAACGCGGCCACCAGCGGCACCAGGAACAGGGCCAGGAACCAGATCCAGGAGTGCTGCAGCGTCATCGTGGCGCGTCCACCACGACGTACTGCACGGTGGTGCCCACGTAGCGCGGCTGGTACCAGCCATTGCTGCACTGCTGGTAGCCGATGCCGTCCACGACCACGGTGCTGCAGTCGACCGGCAGCGAATACACCACCGAGCCTATCGCAGCAGCGGTCAGCGCCACTCCGGCGGTGACGGCGGCGGCATCCCAGAACGGGTGGTCCCAGTACGGCGGGGGCGGCGGCGGAGGAGGCGGATAAGGGCCGGGCCCGGGGTGTGGACCGGGTCCAGGATGGGGGCCGGGACCAGGCCCAGGTCCAGGCCCAGGCCCAGGGCCGGGATGCGGTCCAGGACCCGGGCCAGGGTGGGGGCCAGGTCCCGGGTGTGGGCCCGGTCCCGGTCCCGGCGCTGGACCCGGATGCGGGCCGGGCCCGGGATGCGGCGCGAAACCTCCGTGGCCGCCGCCGGCAAACCCGCCGCCGAACCCGCCGTGGCTGGCGATGGATGGATGCGCGAAGCCGCGCAGCCCGGGGCGGGCCTGTGCGTCGGCGCTGGCCAGCAGGCCGGCAGTGGTGGTGCAGACCAGCGCAGCAAGCAGCGCGGTGCGCAGCGAAGTCGTGGCAGCCATGTCAGAGCCCTCCCTTGTCGTCGGCATCGCCGGCCTGTGCCACCGGGACGAACGCGATCCGTGTGGCGCCGTCGGGATGGAACACCAGCTCGTTGGCGGACACGGCACGGCGGGTGTCCCACTTCAGCGTGGCCTGGTAGTCGGGCAGCGCGGGATCGGCGTGGCTGGTGATCAGCAGTTGACGCGGCAGGTGGGAGGCATCGGAAATCCAGACCTGCCAGTCCACCCCGGGTTGGCGGAATGCGTAATGGCGGGTCGCTTCGCCGTCCACGCGTTCACTGCCCACGAACAGCGCCGACTCGATCACGTCGGTCGGAAAGCCCGGCGTTCCCCACAGGAACAGGTCCGCCAGCGGGAACTCCACGCCCAGCCGCGTTGCCGAATCGCTGAGCAGCGCCTGGCTGCTGCGGTCCAGGTGCTCCACCGTGGCGTAGTACTTCTGGCGTGGCGAATGAATGGTCAGCGTGTGACCGTCGTAGAACAGCTGGCGATGCTGGTGGTCGCTGCGGATTTCGACGAAGAAGCGGTCCGGGCCGAGCACCTTGTAGTCCACCGTGCCGGCCAGCGCGAGCTTCTGCCCATCGTCGAGCACGTAGTCGGTACGGGTGGTGGCGGACAGCGTGAATTGGGGCAGGGCGCGCAACGCCTTGCCCATGCGGGTCAGTGCGGCCACCGCCTCGGGGTCGACGCTGGCGGATGCGGCCGCGCGCGGCGCAGGTGGCGCGCCGCTGGCCGACTGCCAGGGCAGCGGCGCGGCGAACAGCAGCGCAAGCAGCGGGCACGCAAGGGAATGACGCATGGTGCTCTCCTGTAGGGCGGTACCGGCCACGTGGCCATGCCCTCACTCTGCGCACCCGTACCGGGGCGGACAAGCGGAGTTACACCGAGGCGGCCTAGGTATTTCTACGCAGCCGCGCCCCGCTCATGGAGCGCGCCGGGGATCTCCACCGCCGCTGGCGACCCATGCATCCACTGCCTGCTCCACCACGGTCATCGGCAGCGCGCCGTTGCCCAGCACCAGGTCGTGGAAGGCGCGGATGTCGAACCGATCGCCCAGCTGCTTCTGCGCCTTGGCGCGCAGCGCCAGCAGGCGCAGCTGGCCCATCTTGTAGGACGAGGCCTGGCCGGGCTGCACCAGATAGCGGTTCACTTCGATGCGCACGTCCGAGGCCTTCATGCCGGTCTTCTGCTGCATGTAGGCGATGGCCTGTTCGGGGGTCCAGCGCTTGCGGTGCAGGCCGGTATCGAGCACCAGCCGCACCGAGCGGAACATCTCGGCCTGCAGGCGGCCGATGTCGCCGGCCGGATCGTCCTTGTATACGCCGGCCTCGGCCACCAGCTGCTCGGCGTACAACGCCCAGCCTTCGGAGAAGGCGCTGGGGTTGAGGCTGCGGCGCAGCAACGGCAGGTCGGTCAGGGTCTGGCCGATCGAAATCTGGAAGTGATGCCCCGGCGCCCCTTCGTGGTAGGTGAGGGTGGGAATGCTCCAGCGCGTGTTGGACTCGATGTCGCCCAGGTTGATGTAGAACGTGCCGGGCCGCGAGCCGTCCATCGCCGGGGGATAGTAGTAGCCGCCCGGGGAGGTGGCCTGCATGTGCGCGGGTACCGGCAGCACCACCAGCTTCTGTGGCGGCAGGTGGCCGAAGTAGGTGGGCAGCAGCGGATCCAGGTCGCGCAGCCGCTGTTCGATGTCGCCAAGCAGCTCCTTGCGACCGGCGTCGCTGTCGGCGTAGCGGTAGCGTGGGTCAGTGCGCATCTGCGTGATGCGTTCGGCCACGCTGCCCTCGCGCAGCCCGAGTTCGCGCAGGCGCGTATCCATGCTCTTTTCCAGGCGGGCCACTTCGTCCAGCCCGATCTGGTGGATGGCATCGGCGCCCAGGTCGGTGCTGGTGTACCAGCGCAGCGCGGCGTCGTAGTACGCATCGCCGTGCGGCAAGGCCCACATGCCCTTGTTGCCGGGGTGCGTGGCCTGCAGTGCCTGCACGCGGTCGAGCAGGCGCTGGTAGCCGGGATTGACCGAATCGCGCACCGCCACCGTGGCCTGCTCGATCAGTGCCGCGCGCTCGGCAGCGGGAACGGCGGGCAGCGCGTCCAGCTTGCGCCGAAGCGAGGCCACCCAAAGGCTGTCCTTCGGCGCGGGTGCCAGCAGGGTGCGGAACTGGTTCGCGGCGCCGGTCAAGGCCACCTCCGGCGGCACCACGCCCTGCGCGGCCTGCAGGTCCAGGTTGGCGCGCACCTGGTCAAGTTTGGTGCCCATCGCGCTCAGGCGCGCGATGTAGGTGCGTGCGCTGCGGACGTCGGTCACGGCATGCTGGTTGTCGAAGAACTGCGGCAGGTTCACCGGCAGGCTGAAACAACTGGTCCACCGCGTAGGTGCTGCCGCCGACCGGCAGCCAGGCGGCCGACCACGGCACCGCCATCAGGTCGATCTGCGCCTGGTAGAACCAGCGTGCCAGCCCATCGCTGAGCTGTTGCTGCGGATCCAGCGGCGCGCCCTTCCAGGCTTTTATCGCCGCCAGGTTGTCGGCCAGCAGGCGTCGGTTGACCTCACGCTGGGCCAGCGAGACGTCGGTGAGCCGGTCGGAGGTGTCGTCGGCGCCATCGCCGCTGATCCCAAGCAGGGTTTTCAGTTCGGGATCGGCATTGATCGCGGCCATGGTCTGCGCATCGAGCAGTGCATTGAAGCTCTGCGCGTGCGGCACACCTGCAGTAGCGGGTGCAGCCTGTGCGGCGGCGGTGACCGGCAACAGCGCGGTGGCGATGGAGAGGCAGAGCAGGGCGGGGACGGCGAGCGTGAATGACGGCACGGGGCGGACTCCTGCAGCGGGCGGGTGCTCCGCAGCCTAAGCCAGTGCGGGCGCCGCGTCAGCTGCGCCGTTCGAAGCCATCGGCGCTCCAGTCCTCGCTGCCCACGCCGTGATGGATCACGAACAGGCCGTCCGGGTCATAGCGCCGCTTGGCCGCCAGCAGGCGAGGGTAATGCGGGCCCCAGAACGACTGCTGCCAGTCGCGCTGGAAGAAGTCGCACTCGGACACATAGGTCGGTGCACGCGGCAGCACCGCGCGCAGGGCGGCGTAGGAGCGCCCGACCCGCGCTGCCCCTTCGCGGGCTTTGGCCTCATCCACCGTTCCGCCACTGCCCGCGTACACCGGGCCACCGGCATTCCCGATCAGCGCCAGCGCGAAGGCATCCAGCACCGCCGGATGGGTCGCAGTGTCGCGGCTGGCGGCAAGGGCGTCGGCCGGGGCGCCAAACAGCCCCTTGTTGCAGTGCAGTTCGACCGGCATGTGCGCGGCCGCGGTGCAGATCGCCGCTGCCGCCGCATCGCGCTGCGCATCGCCGAGCAGCGCCGAGGGCATCCACGCCGACGCATAGCCATGCAGGTACCAGCCCACCTGGCCCTGGTCGCCCTTCCAGAGCATGTGGGCAGGCGCGGCGCCCGGGCGGGTGTCCTCGGCGATCAGCGTCGGGGCATGCGTGCGGAAGAAGTTCGCGTCCCACATGTGCTGGGCGGGCAACGCCAACGCCTGCAGGGGATCGATGACGGTGTATTGCGGGCGCGCGGCCACCCACGCTTCAAACGGGGCCCACATCGCGGCGGCCTGTTCCTGGCTCAGCCCCTGGAACACCATCGACGCCCCGAACGTGCGATGGCTGTCGAAGCGCAGCTGTTCGCCCCATTGCGGCGTGCACAGGGCATCGCGGTAGAAGCGCAGTACTTCGGCGGCCAGCGCCTGGAAGCTGTCGTCGCTGTCGGCCCGCACCTTCATCGACACCCCGCCAAACGTGGCGGGCAGTACATGGGTGCGCAGGGTGATCCGGGTCACCACGCCAAAGCTGCCGGCGCAGCCGCCCTTCAGTGCCCAGAACAGCTCGGGATCCTGGGTCGCGTTGACCACTTGCACGCGGCCGTCGGCGGTGACCACTTCGGCTTCCAGCAGGTTGGCGGCAGCGGTGCCGAAGCCCTTGGAGAAGCTGCCGAAGCCGCCGCCGGTGACCAGTCCGGTCACGCCCACCGAGGTGCAGCCACCGCCCTGGACGTAGCGGCCGCCGCGCGTGGTGACCGCATCGTAGGCATCGATCCACATCGCCCCGGCGCCAAGGCTGACCGCCGGTTGCGCGGCGGTACCGGCGGGCGCGCCCTGCGCGACGAAGGCATCGTGCAGTTCCACCGCGTTCATGGCGCGCGTCCAGACCAGCAGCGAATCCGGCGCGCAGGAGGTGCCGTGGTAGCTGTGCCCACCGCCCTTGACTACCAGCCGCAGCCGGTGCCGCCGCGCGAAGTCGACCGCCGCCGCCACATCGGCGCTGTTGGCGGCGGCTACCACCCGCGCGCTGGGCCGCGACAGCCAGGCCCCGTGGTAGCCACTGGTTTGGGTCAACGCAGGCTGGTCGCCGATGAAGAACGGGTTCTGGATCTGCGCCAGTGCCTCGGCGCGGGTGGCGGCATCGCCGAGGAAGGGCGACACCGGGATCGACAGCCGTCCACCGACGGCGTTGGAGAGCTGGTCCCATTCGCTGCCAGAGGGCCACCCGGCGGTACCGGGACGGACACGGGCGAGTGCATTCCGTGACCCGGTTGAATTGCCTGCGGCCGCTTTTTGAACCAGCGGGAGCAAGGGCAGGGCAAGGCCGGCTTTCAGGCAGTCACGACGTTTCATGGCAGTCACAGGCAAGGGGTGATGAACCCAGCATGTGCCCGTCAACCCTTGCTGTCATTGGCGTGGGGCCGAATGACGGTCACCCGGGACGAATGGCGGCGGCGGGGTGACGTGGGTGTTGGCCGCTTCGCGTTGACGCGGCCCGGATCGACCAGCACGCGGCGGTGAACACCACCCGATCACCCCGCACGAACGGTGCGAACGCGTCGACCACGGTCGACAGCACCCCCTGCCGGACGTCCGGATCCAGCCCTTCGGCGCGCAGTGCCTGTCCGACCGGTCCCAGCAACGACACGTAGGTCGGCAAGGCGTCGCGGGCGATGCTGCATTCCACGTCGAGCGGGGCGATGTCGATGTGATCCCAACTACTGTCATCCAGAATCTTCCGCACGACGCCTGCATCGGCAAACGCAAACTGTCCCGGCCCACCTTCGGCCCGTGCCGGCAGGGTCAGCAGCGACGCTGCCGCGCGCTCGGCGGTGGTCATGAACGGATTATCGGCCGGACTGCGCCAGGCAATGGCATGCAGGCGGCCACCACGCCGAAGCGCCTGCCGCAGGTTGCCGAACGCGCGCACCGGATCATCGAAGAACATCACCCCGAACCGCGACACGATGCGGTCCAGGCTGGCGGGGGCAAAGGGATGCTGCTGGGCATCGCCCACGGCGAAATCAATGGCCTTGCCCGCCGCGAGCGCCCGCTCGCGCGCCACGGCGATCATCGGCGCGGAAATATCCACCCCGCTGCAGCGGCCCTGCGGACCCAGCCGATCGGCAATGGCCAGGCAGAGCGCCCCGGTGCCGCAGCCGACGTCCAGCACGCGCGCATCGGGCTCGGCGGCAATGGGATCGGCAAGAACCGGCTCGAAGCCGGCGAACATGCCGTCGAGCAGGGACTGCGCCTGTACCCAGGCATCGCCGGCCGGGCCGTTCCAGAGGTCGTGCTGCGAAGGCGGGGATGCGGCGTGGGGCATGTTGGGGATTCCGGGAGGATTCCGCGCACTGTGCCACCTCAACCGTGATTGAGGTCAAGCGCCAGGCAGGGCCTGCGCATCACCCCGGATCACCCCATCAGCGTCTCGGCCAACAGCTTCACGTTGAGCACCACGATCACCGCGGCAATCACCCAGGCCAGCGTCAACAACCAGCGCGGGGCCACCAGCGTGCCCATCCGTGCCTTGTCACCGACGAACATCACCAGCGGAATCACCGCGAATGGCAGCTGCATCGACAACACCACCTGGCTCAACACCAGCAGCCGCGCCGTTCCCTGTTCGCCATAGATCGCGGTGACGATCACCACCGGCACGATGGCGATGCCACGGGTCAGCAGGCGGCGCGCCCAGGGCGCGATGCGCAGGCGCAGGAAGCCCTCCATCACGATCTGCCCGGCCAGGGTGGCGGTCACCGTGGAGTTGATGCCCGAGGCGAGCAGCGCCACCGCGAACAAGGTCGATGCCAGCCCGACTCCCAGCATCGGCGCCAGCAGCTCATGGGCCTGTTCGATCTCCTGCACATCGGTGCGCCCGCTGGCATGGAACACAGCCGCGGCAAGGATCAGGATCGATGCGTTGATGAACAATGCCAGCATCAATGCGATGGTGCTGTCGGTCACCGCCCAGCGCAGCGCGCTGCGCCGGCCGCTGTCGGTGCGCGGGTAGGCGCGGGTCTGCACGATGGACGAATGCAGGTACAGGTTGTGCGGCATCACCGTGGCCCCGATGATGCCGATGGCCAGGTACAGCGCATGCGGGTTGGTGACCACCTCCGCGCGCGGGATGAACCCGCCCAGCACCGCCTGCAGCGGCGGCGCGGCCAGCGCGATCTGCACCGTGAAGCAGGCGAAGATCACCAGCAGCAGGGCAATCACGAACGCTTCCAGCGCGCGGAAGCCACGGTGCATCAGCCACAGCACCAGCACCACGTCCACGGCGGTGATGATCGCCCCCATCATCAGCGGCAACCCGAACAGCAGCTTGAGCGCGATGGCGGTACCGATCACTTCGGCCAGGTCGCAGGCGATGATCGCGATCTCGCACAGCACCCACAGGCACAGGTTCACCGGTCTGGAGAAATGGTCGCGGCAGGCCTGCGCCAGATCGCGCCCGGTGGCGATGCCCAGCCGTGCCGACAGCCCCTGCAGCACGATGGCCATCAGGTTGGAGAGGAGGATCACCGACAGCAGCAGGTAGCCGAACTGCGCGCCACCGGCGATGTCGGTGGCCCAGTTGCCCGGGTCCATGTACCCCACCGACACCATGTAGCCGGGGCCCAGGAAGGCCAGCAGCCGGAACCACCAGTGGCCGCCCCTGGGTACGGCCACGCTGGCGTGCATCTCGCCCAGGCTGGGGTGATCGCCGATAGCCTGCGGCCATGCGCTGGTGGTCGGAGAGGTGGGGTCCGCGCTCATGCGGCCGAATATAGCAGAGGCTATGTTATCAAGGTGAGGGCATCGGCAACGAACGCATGCCATGGGTGTGCGGCAGGCTGGCCTTCATGGCATCGATGAAGGCGCGCAGCCGCGAGGGGATCTGGCGCGCGGCCGGGTAGACCAGATGCACCGGCAACGGCGGCGCCTCCCAGCCGGGCACCAGCTGCACCAGCCGGCCGTCGCGCAGGTCATCGCCCACCAGCCACGCCGACACCACCGCCGCGCCCAGTCCGGACACCGCCGCGCGGCGCGCCACGAACAGGTTGTCGGTGAGCAGGCGCGGCTGGATGTCGACCCGCAGCGCTGGACCGTCATCGGCCGGCAGCAGGGTGAAACGGTCGCGGTAGAAGGTGGTCAGGGCGATCCACGGCAGGCCGGGCAGCAGGGTCGGGTCGCGTGGGTCGGCCGCCTCCAGCAGCGAGGGCGCGGCGATGACGATGCGCGGTACTTCGGCCAGCGGAACCGCCACCAGTTGCGGTTCCTCCACGCGTCCCACCCGGATGGCGCAGTCGATCCCGTCGGCAATGAAGTCCACCGGCTGGTCTTCCAGCATCCACTCCAGCGTGACCTGGGGATGGCGGGCCATGAACTGCAGCATCGGTTCCAGCAGCTGGGCCTGGCCGAAGGCATGTGGCACCACCACCCGCAGGCGCCCGCGTGGCACGTCCACGTCACCACGCAGGTCGGCCTGGATCGCGTCCCAGTCGTCCACCAGGGCCCGGGCGTGCGCATAGCATCGCTCGCCGTCTTCGGTCAGCGTCATCTGGTGGGTGAAACGCTTGATCAGGTGCAGGCCGAACAGCCGTTCCAGGGTCTGCAGGCGGCGGCTGACGGTGGGCTGGGTGGTGCCCAGCTGTACGGCGGCGGCGGACAGGCTGCCGCTTTCGACGATGCGGACAAAGGTGGCCAGCAGGTCGATACGGTCCGCACCCGGTGCCGCGGAGGGAGTGCTCATACAACCTTCGTATGATGGATATGTACCGAAGCCTACTACACACCTCCTTTTCCAAGGAGGATGCTGGCGCCACTTTCTTCAGGCGTGGAGTGGCTCATGTCCAGCGTGCATATTCCGGCGGTCGCCGTCCCCCGGCCTGCGGTGCCGTCGCGGCTGATCGTCGCGATGGCGGCCGGGGCCGGGTTTTCGGTGGCCTCGATCTACTACAGCCAGCCCATGCTGGGCGTCATCGCCAGCGGGCTGGGCAGCGACGCGCAGTCCACGGGCATGGTCCCGACCCTGACCCAGCTGGGCTACGCGTTGGGCATCCTGCTGCTGGCGCCGCTGGGCGACCGCGTCGACCGCCGGCAGCTGATCCTGCTCAAGTCGCTGGTGCTGGCCGCCGCGCTGGCCGGCGCGGCGCTGTCGGGCAGCCTGCCGACGCTGCTGCTGGCCAGCCTGCTGATCGGGTTGATGGCCACCGTGGCCCAGGACGTGGTGCCGTCGGCGGCGATGCTGGCGCCGGAAGCCGAACGCGGCGCGGTGGTGGGCAAGGTGATGACCGGCCTGCTGCTGGGCATCCTGCTGTCGCGCGTGGCCAGCGGGCTGGTCGCCGAGGCACTGGGCTGGCGGGCGATGTTCGGTATTGCCGCCGGCTCGGTGGTGGTGATGGCGCTGGTACTTGCGCGCGAGCTGCCGCACCTGGCACCGACCACGTCGTTGCGGTATCCGGCGTTGCTGCGTTCGCTGGCCCACCTGTGGCGTGGACAGCCGCAGCTGCGCCGTGCGGTGTTCGCGCAGGGGCTGCTGGCGGTGGGCTTCAGTGCGTTCTGGTCGACGTTGGCGGTCATGCTGCACGACCGCTACCAGCTGGGCAGCGCGGTGGCCGGTGCCTTCGGCATTGCCGGTGCTGCGGGTGCGCTGGCGGCGCCGCTGGCCGGGCGCTGGGCCGACCGGCTGGGCAGCCACGCGGTGGCGCGCATCGCCATCGGCATTGCGCTGCTGGGCTTTGCGATGCTGCTGCTGGATGCGTGGTTGCCGCGGGTGGCCATCGTGCCGTTGCTGGCCATCAGTGCGGTGGTGTTCGACTTCGGCTTCCAGGCCGCGTTGGTCTCGCACCAGACGCTGGTCTATGGGCTGGCGCCGGAAGCGCGCAGCCGGCTCAATGCGCTGCTGTTCACCGGGGTATTCCTGGGCATGGCGGCCGGTGGTGCGCTGGGCGCGGTGGTGCTGGCGCACTTCGGGTGGCCGGGCGTGGCGACGCTGGCAACCGTGTCGGCAGGCGCCGCCCTGCTGGTCCGCATGCGCTGAGGCCGCAGTTGCCGGCCCTAGCGGTCGTGGGTGGCGTCGTCCAGGCTGATGATGCCGCGCTTGAGGGCCAGGGTGACCGCGTGGGTGCGGTCGCGGGCCCCGAGCTTTTCCATGATGTTCTTCATGTGCGCCTTCACCGTCTGTTCGGAGATGCGCATCTGTTCGCCGATGCCCTTGTTCGAGCGACCGCTGGCGACGTGGCCCAGCACTTCGGTTTCGCGGGGGGACAGGCTGTCCTCCACCACGTGCGCGGCGATGCTGGCGGCCAGGGTGGCCGGAATGCCGGCGCGGCGGCCGCTGTGCACGGTGCGGATGGTGTCCACCAGTTCGTGGCGCAGCATGTCCTTGAGCAGGTAGCCGCTGGCCCCGGCCTGCAGCGCGCGCACCGCCCGCACGTCGCCACGGTAGGTGGTGAGCACGATGATGCGCGCGCGCGGGTCATGGTGGCGGATGCGGGTGATCGCTTCCACGCCGTCCACGCCGGGCAGCTGCAGGTCCATCAGCACCACGTCCGGGTGCAGGGCCAGGTACTGGGCCACGGCCTCCTCGCCATCGGCGGCTTCCCCGAGCAGGCGCATGTCCGGCTGCATGTCCAGCAGGGCAGCCAGGCCATCGCGCAGCAGGGGATGGTCGTCGACCACCAGGATGCCGATCGACGGGGAGGAAGGGGTCATGCGGGGTCTCCAGGGTGCGCCGCCAGCGCCAGGAACGGATTGTCGCAGGCGCGGGGCCTGCCACGCCCCCTCTTTCGGGTGAGCGCCTCCCCCAAAAGAGTAGCTGCGTTCACCACCCAAGGGGGGTAGGGCAACCGGGCCGCGGCCGCCACCATGGCCTTACCCGCCCACCAAGGATTTCCCATGACCACCGCCACCGCCGTTCCCGGCGCCTCGCTGCTGTCGCCCGCCGACCACGCCCTGGTGCTGATCGACTTCCAGTCGCAGATGGCGTTCGCCACGCGCACCATCGATGTCGCCGCGCTGCGCAACAACGTCGCGCTGATCGCCAAGGGTGCCGCCGGCTTCAAGGTGCCGGTGGTGCTGACCACCGTGGCCGAAAAGTCGTTCTCCGGCCCGATGTTCCCGGAGATCGCGCCGATTTTCCCCGGCCAGAAGGTGTTCGACCGCACCTCGATGAACTGCTGGGAAGACCAGGCGGTGATCGATGAGATCAACCGCATCGGCAAGCAGCGCGTGGTCATCGCCGGCCTGTGGACCAGCGTCTGCATCGTCGGGCCGGCGCTGTCGGCGATCGATCAGGGCTTCGAGGTGTATGTGATCACCGATGCCTGCGGCGATGTCAGCGACGAAGCGCACGAGCGTGCGGTCACCCGCATGGTCCAGGCCGGCGCGGTGCCGCTTACCTCGGTCCAGTACCTGCTTGAACTGCAGCGCGACTGGGGCCGCAGCGCCACCTACGACCTCACCACCGGCATCGCCCGCGAACACGCCGGCGGCTATGGCCTGGGCATCCAGTACGCCAAGAGCATGTTCGGCGCACAGGAAGGCGGCCACTGAGCATGGGCGGCGCCACCGGCCTGGATGTGGGGCTGCTGGTGCTGCGGCTGGCGGCAGGCGGTTTCCTGCTGCCGCACGCGCTGGGCAAGCTGTTCGGCTGGTTCGGGGGTCCCGGGCTGGCCGGTTTTGCCGAGGAACTGCGCGGGTACCACCTGCCGGCGCCGGCACCGGTGCCGCTGCTGCTGGCCGTGGTGCAGGTGCTTTCCGGCCTGGCCGTGCTGATCGGCTGGCAGGCCCGCCCGGCCGCCACGGTGGGCGCGCTGTTCCTGGGCATGACCGCCGTGCTGGCCCTGCCCAAGGGCTGGTTCTGGATGCGTGGCGGGATCGAGTATCCGTTGTTCTGGACACTGGCCCTGTCGGCCATTGCCCTGGCTGGCCCCGGCGCCCTTGCGCTGCATTCGACGTGAGCGGAGTGTCCCCATGTCCCCTGATCCGCCCCTTCCTGCACGCCGCGACCTGCTGCTCGGCGCCGGCGCCGCGATGGCGCTGGGCTTGGCCGGCCGCGCCTTCGCCACGCACCCGGAGAAAACCATGACCACGCTGCTCATCCGCAATGCCCGCATCACCACGCTGGACCCGCGCGTGCCGCAGGCCGACGCATTGGCGGTGGTGGACGGGCGCATCGCCGCGATCGGCACCGAAGCCGAGGTGCGCGCCGGACTGGCCGAGGCAACCGTGATCGACGCGGGCGGCCGCCGCCTGGTGCCCGGGCTCAACGACAGCCACACGCACCTGATCCGTGGTGGGCTCAACTACAACCTGGAACTGCGCTGGGACGGGCTGCGCTCGCTGGCGGACGCCATGGCCATGCTCAAGGCGCAGGTCGACATCACGCCGGCTCCGCAGTGGGTGCGGGTGGTGGGCGGATTCACCGCCGAGCAGTTCGTGGAGAAACGCCTGCCGACCCTGGCCGAGCTCAACGCCATCGCGCCGGATACGCCGGTGTTCCTGCTGCACCTGTACGACCGCGCGCTGCTCAACCGCGCCGCGCTGCGCGCCTGCGGCTACGACAAGACCACGCCGGACCCGCCGGGTGGGCAGATCGTGCGCGACAGCCTGGGCAATCCGACCGGGCTGCTGCTGGCCAAGCCCAACGCACTGATCCTCTACGCGACCCTGGCCAAGGGGCCGCGCCTGCCGATCGAATACCAGGCCAATTCGACCCGGCACTTCATGCGCGAGCTGAACCGGCTGGGGATCACCTCGGTGATCGACGCCGGCGGCGGCTTCCAGAATTACCCCGAGGACTACCAGGTCATCGAGCAGCTGCATCGCGACGGTGAACTGACGGTGCGCATCGCCTACAACCTGTTCACCCAGAACAAGGGCAAGGAAGCGCAGGACTTCCAGCACTGGAGCGAGATCCTGGCCCCGCGCCAAGGGGACGACCTGCTGCGCCACAACGGTGCGGGCGAGATGCTGGTGTTTTCCGCGGCCGATTTCGAACTGTTCAACGAGCCGCGACCGGAACTGCCGCCGGGCATGGAGCCGGAACTGGAGGAAGTGGTCAAGCTGCTGGTGGAAAAGCGCTGGCCGTTCCGCATCCATGCCACCTATGACGAGAGCATCGACCGCATCCTGGATGTGTACGAGCAGGTCAACCGCGAGATCCCGTTCGATGGCCTGCACTGGTTCATCGACCACGCCGAAACCATCACCCCGCGCAACATCGACCGCATCCGCGCGCTCGGCGGTGGCCTGGCGATCCAGCACCGCATGGCCTACCAGGGCGAGGCGTTCGTGCAGCGCTACGGCGCCGACGCCGCGCGCCATACGCCTCCAGTACGGCGCATGCTGCAGGCCGGGGTTCCGGTCGGTGCCGGTACCGACGCCACCCGCGTGGCCAGCTACAACCCGTGGGTGGCGCTGTCCTGGCTGGTCACCGGTCGCACCGTCGGCGGACTGGCGCTGTATGGCGAAGAGAACCTGCTCGAACGCGAAGAGGCGCTGCGGCTGTGGACCCAGGGCAGTGCCTGGTTCTCCGGCGACGAGGGCCGCAAGGGCACGCTGGCGGTCGGCCAGCTGGCCGACTTCTGCGTACTCTCGTCGGACTTCTTCGCGGTGGACGATGCAGGCATCGCCGATATCACCAGCGTGCTGACCGTGGTCGGCGGGCGCGTGGTGCACGGCGATGGCGACTTTGCCCCGCTTGCGCCGACCCTTCCTCCGGCGATGCCGGACTGGTCGCCGGTGAACCGCTTTGGCGGGTACCACGTGGGCGGCGCCGCCACCGGCCTGGTCGCGCATGCGCACGCCCACGGCGGCGCCTGCCGCACCCATGGCCACGGCCATGCAGCGGCCCACCCGGTGCCGACCGACGCGCCCACTGCGTTCTGGGGCGCGCTGGGATGTTCGTGCTTCGCGTTCTGAGCCTGGCGTTGGCGACGGCACTGCCGTCGCTGGCATCTGCCTGCACGCCGGGCGATACCGGTCGCTGCATCGCGCTGGACGGCGGTGGCGACGTGCAGGTGGATGCCTCGCTGCGCCTGCGTGGCATGTATTACGACCCGACCCGGTTCGGCATACAGGGTAGAGAGGACGGATACGGCCTGCTGCGCGCGCTGGGGTCGGTGGCGGCGCACCGCGGTCGCTGGGATGGGCTGCTGCAGCTTGGCGTGCACGCAGAGCAGGGGCGCGCCGGCGGGCCCGGCGGCACCGACCAGGGCGCGCTCGATCTGCAGCAGGGCTTCGTGCGGTGGCAGGGCGACCATGCCACGTGGCAATTCGGCCGACAGGAGGCCGCTTATGGCAGCTCGCGCCTGCTTTCGGTGCGCGATGGGCCCAACATCCGGCTGGCGTTCGATGGCGTGCGCGGGCGATGGCAACACGGCGCGCTGAAGCTCGACGTGATGGCGCTGCGCCCGGTCGACAACCGCAGCGGTGCCTTCGATGACCGCGGCGACCGTGGCCAGTACCTGCTCGGCAGCTACGCCACCTGGCAGCGTGGGCGGCCGGGCACCGGCATCGACCTGTACGTGCTCGGCTACGGTCGCGATGGCGCACGCTTCGCCAGCGCGGTCGGCGACGAACGCCGTACCTCGCTCGGCACGCGCGTCTTCGTGCTGCAGCCACGCTGGGACGCCAACATCGAGCTGGTCGCGCAGCGCGGCACCCTGTCGCGTGCCCAGGGCAACCTGGCGATCCGCGCCTGGACGCTGGCCACCGACAGCGGGCTGCGCTGGCCCGCGCGGCGCTGGCAGCCGCGGCTGGGCGTCAAGCTGGACATCGCCAGTGGCGACCAGGACCCCGGCGATGGCCGCTTGAACACCTTCAACGCGATGTATCCCAAGTCGGCGTACTTCAGCGAAGCCAGCCTGCTGGCGCCGGCCAACCTGATGGACGTGCAGCCGACGCTTACCTTGACTCTGCGCCCGGGCCTGACCACCGACATCGGCTGGCAGCTGGCGTGGAAGCATCGCCGCAGCGACGCGGTCTACACCACGCCGGCGCCACTGGCCGCGGTGCCGGGCACGGCCGGCACGCCGCGTCGCATCGGCCAGCAGTACAAGTGGGAAACCAGCTGGGAGGCCAGTGACCACTGGACCTGGAAAGGCCAGCTGGCCTGGTTCGAGGCCGGTCCCGGCCTGCGCGCGGCCGGCGGCCGCGACACCCTGTTTGCATCGGTCGTAGGAGCATGGCAATGGTAAACACACACGAAGACGCGGTCCCCGGCGCGTGGTCGCCGCTGAAGATCCGGCTGTTCCGCGCGATGTGGCTGGCCATCCTGGGCAGCAACGTCGGCACCTGGGTCAATGACGTTGCCGCCGCCTGGGTGATGGCCGAGCGCACCGGATCGCCGCTGATGGTGGCGCTGGTGCAGTCGGCCACCACGGTGCCGGTGGTGCTGCTGGCGCTGGTCGCCGGCACGCTGGCCGACATCGTCGACCGCCGGCGCTACCTGCTGTTCACCCAGGGCTGGATGCTGCTGGTGGCCGCCACGTTGGCCACCCTGACGGCACTGGGCATGCTCACGCCCCCGCTGCTGGTCCTGCTGACCTTCGCGATGGGCTGTGGCGCAGCCATGGCGATGCCGGCACAGGCCGCCATCGTGTCCGAGCTGGTGCCGCGACCGATGCTGGCCTCGGCGGTGGCGTTGAATTCGATCGGCATCAACATCGCGCGCTCGCTCGGCCCGGCCATCGGCGGCCTGATCGTGGCGCAGCTGGGCGCGGGGTGGGCGTTCGGCCTGAACGCACTGAGTTTCGCGGCCATGCTGTGGGTGCTGTTCAACTGGAAGCAGGAAGCGGCGGCATCCAACCTGCCGCCGGAAGGCTTCGGAGCGGGGCTGCGCGCCGGCGTGCGCTACGCGTTGCGCGCCGGCCGCCTGCAGGCGGTATTGATCAAGTCGGCCGGGTTCTTCTTCTTCGCCAGCGCGGTGACCGCGCTGCTGCCGCTGGTGGTACGCAGCGAACTGCACGGTGGGGCAGGCACGTACGGGCTGCTGCTGGGCTGCATCGGCATCGGTGCGGTAAGCGGCGCACTGGTGCTGCCGAGCCTGCGCGCGCGGCTGGACCGTGACCTGCTGGTGCTGCTGGCCACGGTGGCCTGCGCGCTGAGCCTGTTCGGGCTGGCCTGGCTGCGGCACATGGCGTTGCTGCCGCTGGCGATGCTGGTGAACGGGTTTGCCTGGATCACGGTGCTGTCCTCGCTGCAGATCGCCGCGCAGACCGCGGTGCCGGCGTGGGTGCGGGCGCGCGCGCTGTCGCTGTACATCATGGTGTTCTCGCTGGGCATGGCTGCCGGTGGGCTGAGCTGGGGCAGCATCGCCCAGCGCACCTCGATTCCGCTGGCGCTGACCCTCGCGGCGGTGGGCGCGGTGATTGGCGGGTTGCTGGTGTGGCGGGTACGCATCGCCGGCAGCGAGGAACTGGACCTGCGTCCGGCCGGGCATTGGCCCGCGCCCGAGCTGGCCGTCCCGGTCACCCACGACCGCGGCCCGGTGCTGGTGACGGTGGAGTACCACATCGATGATGCCGACCGCGCCGCGTTCCATGCGTTGCTGGGTGAGCTCGGCCGTACCCGCCGCCGCGATGGCGCGGTGATCTGGGGCGTGGCCGAGGACGTGGCCACGCCGGGCATCCACCTGGAATATTTCGTGACCCCGTCCTGGATCGAGCACCTGCGCCAGCATGAGCGGGTCACGGCTGAAGACCGGACCCTGCAGGAGAAGGTCAGGGCGCTCCACCGCAACGAGCACGCGCCGATCGTGCGTCATTTCGTAGGCGGCACCGGCACCTTGAAGGCGTTACAGCACGGTCACGAGCATCCGGCGTTGGGTTGATGGCATCTTCTTAACCGCAATGCGCGTATGGTCGGTGCTCTTTGAGCGGGAGTGGATGCATGCGCTGGATCGTGTTGTTGGCCGCCTTGGCCATGCCGCTGGTGGCGTGGTTGTCCCAGACCGGTCAGTTCGGCCCGACCAACGGTGCGATCTCCGACCGCTATCCCACGTTGCTGGTCGCGGCCGGCTATGCGTTTTCGATCTGGGGCCTGATCTTCCTGTGGGACGTGGCCTTCGGGCTGTGGCAGCTGCGCCAGCGCCGGCCCGATGACAATGCCGGCGCGCGCGGCTGGGCCGCCGCCGGGTTCGCGCTGACGGCGGCGTGGATGCCGGTGTTCTCCAACCAGGCGTTCCTGCCGGCGCTGGCCATCATCTGGCTGGCGCTGGTGTGCCTGCTGGTTGCTGCGGTACGCGCGGCGCCGGCCACCGCCAGTGCCGGGCAGCGCGCTTTCGCGGCATATCCGCTGGCGCTGCACGCGGGCTGGCTGACCATGGCCGCCTTCCTCAACACCGCCCAGGTGATCGTGGCCTACCAGTGGCTGCCGACCGGCGACATGCTGTCGTGGAGCGTGGTGCTGCTGGCGCTGGCCACGCTGCTCGCGTGGGTGATGAATTACCGCCTGCGTGGGCACTTCGCCTACCCGGCGGCGGTGATCTGGGCGCTGGTGGGCGTGTACATCAAGCAATCCGGCTGGCGCCTGCCGGGTGCCGATACCGTTGCGGTGCTGGCGCTGGCCGTGGCCGCGCTGCTGGTGCTGCAGACCCTGCTGCTGCGCACCCGGGCCTGGCGCGCACCGCGCGTGGGCGTGGTCGCCGCACACCGCCATCGTCGTTGATACAGGAGATCCGCATGCGCGCTGCATTGCATGAACAGTTTGGTGACCCGACCGTCGTCCTGCATGGCGGTGAGGCCGCCACGCCTGAACCCGGTGCGGGCGAGGTGCGCATCCGCACCGTGCTGGCGCCGATCCACAACCATGACCTGTGGACCGTGCGCGGCCAGTACGGCTACAAGCCCGAGCTGCCTGCCATCGGCGGCAGCGAAGGCACCGGCGTGATCGACGCGCTGGGCGAGGGCGTGACCAGCCTGCAGGTCGGGCAGCGGGTCAGTGCGGCGTCGGTGCATGGCACCTGGGCCGAGCAGTTCATTGCGCCGGCGCGGATGGTGATCCCGATGCCGGACAGCATCAACGATGAAACGGCCGCGCAGCTGATCGCGATGCCGCTCAGCGCGTTGATGCTGCTGGAATTCCTGCAGGTGGGAGCCGGCCAGTGGATCGTGCAGAACGCGGCCAATGGTGCGGTCGGCAAGGCATTGGCGATGCTGGCCAAGGCGCGTGGCGTGCACTGCGTGAACCTGGTGCGGCGCGATGCGGGCGTGGCCGAAATGGCGGCGCTGGGCATCGACAACACGATTTCCACCGCGCAGGCGGACTGGCTGGCGCAGGTGCAGGCGCGGGTAGGCGAGGGTGCGGCGGCGGCGGTCGATTCGGTCGGCGGGCGTGCCAGCGGCGAGTTGCTCGGGCTGCTGGGCGAGGGCGGCACGCTGGTGTCGTTCGGCTCGATGACCGGCGAGCCGATGCAGCTGGGCTCGGGTGACGTGATCTTCAAGCAGGCCGTGGTGAAGGGCTTCTGGGGCAGCAAGGTGAGCCAGAACATGGCCCCGGAGAAGAAACGGGCGCTGGTGGGCGAGCTGCTGAAGCTGGCCGCCACGGGCGGGTTGAGCCTGCCTGTAGATGCCGTGTTCGGGCTGGATCAGGTAGCCGAAGCGGCGAAAGCCAGCCTCGAACCGGGCCGCAACGGCAAGGTGCTGCTGCGCCCGTGACGGCGTGGCATCACACCCGCAGCGCGTCGATCACCACGCGCAGCGCGCTGGAGGACTGCCGGCGGCTGGGGTAGTAGGCATGGAAGCCGTCGAACACATCGCACCAGTCCTGCATCACCCGTTGCAGGCGCCCGGCCGCGATGTCCTCCAGCACCATGTCTTCCAGCAGGTAGGCCAGCCCGGCGCCGGCCAGTGCGGCGCGGTGCATGGCGATGCTGCTGTTGAAGGTCCACTGGCCCTGTACGCGCACGTTGACGTTCTGCTCGTCCTTGCGCAGGTCCCACACCATCAAACCGCCATGGGTGGGCAGGCGCAGACCGATGCAGTCATGCGCGGCCAGGTCGCCCGGCCGTTGCGGTGCGGCGTGGGTCCGGAAGTACGCCGGACTGCCGACGATCGCCATCCGCTGCGGGCCGGTGACCGGCACGGCGATCATGCCCTGCGCGACCCGTTCACCGAGCCGGATGCCGATGTCGTAGCGCTGTTCGACGATATCAGCCAGCCCGTAGTCGATGGTCAGTTCCACCTTCAAATCAGGGTAGCGGGGCAGTACGTCGGCCAGGCGGGGCCACACCACCGTGTTGGCCACGTGTTCGGACGCGGTGATGCGGATGGTGCCGGCCGGGTGGTCACGGTACTCCGCCACCGCCGCGATTTCTGCTTCGATTTCCTCCAGCCGCGGTGCCACGCTCAGGTAAAGACGCTCGCCGGCCTCGGTCATCGACACATTGCGGGTGGTGCGGGTCAACAGCCGCACCCCGAGTCGTTCCTCCAGTGCGCGCACGGTATGGCTCAGCGCGGACTGCGAAACACCCAGTTGCGCCGCAGCGCGGGTAAAGCTGCGCTCGCGCGCCACGGTCACGAAGACCTGCAGATCGTTGAAATTTTCGCGGGCCATGAGGGCAGCGGAGGCGCATGACGGTCATGCCAGCCCATGATGGCCGGGAGCCACGGCGATTGGTAGGGGCGTGGGGTGCAGGCTAAAATCGCGGTTCTTCCGTGACAACCGCGAGCCCCGCCATGAATGACACCCGCTTCTATCCCATCGGTACCCCCGGCCAGCCCTGGGGCGCTGCAGAGACGGCGGAGTGGCGGGCGCGGCAGTTGCCGGTGCGGCGCTATGCCGACGATGTGCTGCCGGTGCTGGAACGGCTGCGCGCCGGGTTCGAGGTGGTCCAGTACGGCACCCTGGAGTACGCACCGGACCGCTACCCGCTGTTTGCCGTGCGCAGCCGCGACTGGAACCCGGCGCTGCCATCGGTGCTGGTCACTGGTGGCGTGCACGGCTACGAAACCAGCGGCGTGGAAGGCGCGCTGCAGTTCCTGGCCACGCGTGCGGCCGACTACGCCGGGCGTGCCAATGTGCTGGTCGCGCCGTGCGTGAGCCCGTGGGGCTACGAGCGCTTCCAGCGCTGGAATGCCGATGCGACCGACCCGAACCGCTCGTTCGTGGCCAACAGCCCGGCGCAGGAGTCGGCGGCACTGATGGCGCTGGTGGCACCCTTGCGTGACGGCATGGTGCTGCACATCGACCTGCACGAAACCACCGACAGCGACGAAAGCGAGTTCCGCCCGGCGCTGGCCGCGCGCGATGGCAAGCCGTTCGCCCCGGGCCTGATTCCCGATGGCTTCTACCTGGTGGACGACACCGAAAACCCGCAGCCGGCGTTCCAGCAGGCGGTCAATGCGGCGGTGGAGCAGGTGACCCACATTGCCCCGGCCGACGACAAGAACGAAATCATCGGTTCGCCGGTGGTGGCGCCGGGCGTGATCGAATATCCGCTGAAGAAGCTGGGGCTGTGCGCCAGCATCACCGGCGCGCGCTTCACCACCACCACCGAGGTGTATCCGGACAGCCCGCGTGCGACTCCGCAGCAGTGCAACGATGCACAGGTGGCGGCAGTGTGCGCGGCAATCGATTACGCGCTTGCCCATTGATTGAGCGTTGCAGGCACGCAGGGCGTGGTCCTACGCCTTCACCCAGCGTGCGGTGATGCCGACCAGCAGCAGGGCAGCGGCCACCAGGCAGAAGGCCGTTACCAGGCTGCTGGCCTTGGCGACGAAGCCGATCAGGGCCGGGCCGGCCAGCACGCCGGCGTAGCCCAGCGTGGTGATGGCGGGGATGGCCAGGCTTTCGGGCATGGTCTTCTGGTTGCCGGCCATGGAGAACAGCGCCGGCACGATGTTGGCGCAGCCCAGGCCGATCAGTGCGTAGCCGAGCAGGGCCGGCAGCAGGGCGCCGGCAAAGGTGGCAATGCCGAAGCCGGCCGCGGCCACGATGCTGCCCAGCAGGATCGCGCGCAGGCGGCCGAGTTTCGCCACGATGCCGTCGCCGACCAGGCGGGTGAGGGTCATGGCGATGGCGAAGGTCATGAAGCCCAGGCCGGCGAGGTCCGGCGGCACCTGCTGCACTTCATGCAGGAACACCGCGCTCCAGTCGAGCATGGCGCCTTCGGCAAGGAAGGCGACGAAACAGAGCACGCCGATCGCCAGCACCACGCCATGCGGGATCGCAAACACCGGCGCGCCGCTCGGCGCGCGGTCACGCCGCCAGTACGGCACTGAAACCGCCAGCAGCACCACCATCGCCATCGAGGCCAGCACGCACACCCACAGCGGTGGCAGCCGCAGCGCGAGCAGCGCGGTCATCGCCGCGGCCCCCACCGCACCGCCGATGCTGTAGAAGGCGTGGAAGCCGGACATCATCGGCCGCCCGCTGTCGCGCTCCACCATCACCGCCTGGATGTTCATGGTGCAATCGCAGGCGCCCACGCCGGCGCCGAACACGAACAGGGCCAGGCCCAGCGTCCACGGCGAGGGCGCGATGGCCAGCAGCGGCAAGCTGGCCATCACCATCAGCAGGGTGGCGATCATCACCGCGCGGCAGCCATGGCGGGCGGCCAGGATGCCGGCCAAGGGCATCGCCAGCAGCGAACCGGCGCCCAGGCACAGCAGGACCAGGCCCAGCGAGCCTTCATCCAGCCCGGTACGGGTTTTGGCGAACGGCACCAGGGGTGCCCAGGCGGCGGTGGCGAAGCCGGGCAGGAAAAACGCCGCACGGGTGGCGTGCTGTTCGGCGCGCTGGTTCACGACGCCCTCTGCAGCTCGGGCGTGAGCAGGGCCGCCAACCAGTCCATGAATGCTGAAACCCGGCGCGGCAGGTGCCGTCGCTGGGCGTACAGCAGGGTCACCGGCATCGGCTCGGCAACGCAGTCTGGCAGCACTTCCACCAAGGTTCCGGCCGCCAGTGCCGCGCGGGCGCCCAGCCGCGGGACCTGGATGATGCCCAGCCCGGCCAGTGCCGCCGCGCTGTAGGCCTCGCCGCTGTTGACGGTGATGGCGCCGTCCATCGGCAGGCTGCGGTAGTCCTGGCCGTCGTGGTACTCGAAGCCTGGCGAACGCTGGCCGAGCGTGCCCACGTAATGCACCAGCGCATGCGCCGCCAGGTCCGTCACCGCGCGCGGGACGCCGCGTTCGGCGAGATAGGCCGGGCTGGCGCAGTTGACGATGTGCATCACCCCCAGCGGGCGCGCCACCAGCGTGTTGTCGTCCAATGGGCCGACCCGGACCACGCAGTCGAAGCCTTCGCGGACCAGGTCGACGCGGCGGTCGGTGCCGCTCAGCTCGATCTCCAGTCCCGGGTGCCGGGCCAGGAAGTCCTGCAGGTGGGGAATCACCAGCTGCCGGGCCAGCCCGCTGGACATGTCCACCCGCAGCCGGCCCTTGAGCTGGGTGTCACGGCGAAACATGCCCTGCAGATCCTCCATGTCATCCAGCAGGTCGCGGGCGCGCTGCTGGAACTGCGCGCCGTCGGCCGTCAGCCGCACCCGGCGGGTGGTCCGGTGCAGCAGCTGCACGCCCACTTCTGTTTCCAGCCGCTGCACGGCCAGCGACACGCTGGCCTTGGGCAGGCCCAGCTGCTCGGCAGCGGCGGTGAACGAGCCCAGTTCGGCAACACGCAGGAAACTGCGCAGGTGGTCGAGGCGGTCCATGGATTGTTCGCTCTGGCTGGACAGTCAAATCAGGATCGCGCGGTTTATGTGATGGCGCAATGCCAATAGTCTGGCTTCACATCTCACCCAGGAGCACCCCATGTCCCACTCCCCCTCACGCGTTGTCCTGATCACCGGCGGCAGCCGCGGCCTCGGCCGCAATGCCGCCCTGGCGCTGGCGGCCGACGGTGCCGACATCCTGCTGACCTACCGCAGCCGGGCCGATGCGGCCGACGCCGTGGTCGCCCAGATCCAGGCGCTGGGCCGACGTGCCGCCGCGCTGCCGCTGGACATGGCCGACAGCTCCGGTTTCGCCGGCTTCGCCGCGGCCGTGCAGGCGCAACTGCAGGCCTGGGGCGAGACTGGCCTGCAGGGGCTGTTCAACAACGCCGGCGAAGGCCTGTATGCCGGTTTCGCTGACACCACGCCGGCCCAGTTCGACGAGCTGGTCGCCGTGCACCTGAAAGGGCCGTACTTCCTGACCCAGGCGCTGCTGCCGCTGATCGCCGATGGCGGCCGCATTCTCAACGTGTCCAGTGGCCTGGCCCGCTTCTCGCTGCCGGGCAGTTCGGCCTACGCGATGATGAAGGGCGGCATCGAAGTCTTCAGCCGGTACCTGGCCAGGGAACTGGGCGCGCGCGGCATCAGCGCCAACACGCTGGCACCGGGCGCGATCGAAACCGACTTCGGCGGCGGGCACGTGCGCGACAACGCCGACATCAATGCGATGGTGGCCGGCAACACCGCGCTGGGTCGCGCAGGGCAGCCGGACGATATCGGGCCGGTCGTCGCCGCGCTGCTGTCGCCGCGTACGGCGTGGATCAACGCGCAGCGCGTGGAAGCGTCGGGCGGCATGTTCGTCTGAGTGCGAAAGCGTCGCATTCGCGCAAGACGGTATGATGGGCGGCCTTGTCGCCCCTGCAGAGACTGTCTTGCGCGCTTCCGTACCGATGCACCCGATGGGCCGTGTGTTTGCCGTTGTCGCCTTGTTCGAGGCGTTTACCTGGGCCGGGCTGCTGGTCGGCATGTACCTGAAGTACCACGCCGCCGAGCCGACCACCGCCGGCGTGGCGCTGTTCGGGCCGGTGCATGGCGTGGCCTTCATGGTCTACGTGGTGGTCACCGTGCTGGCGGCGGTGAAGCTGCGCTGGCCGTGGTGGGCCGCCGGCCTGGCGCTGCTGGCAGCGGTGCCGCCGCTGGTGACGCTGCCGCTGGAAGGGTGGTTCAAGCGGCGTGGCCTGTTGTCCACGCGGCTCACCAGCGATAGCTGAGTCCCAGCTGCGCGCTGCGCTGGAAATAGCCCTGGCCCTGCTGCAGCGACAACCCGCCCCACGCGCCAAACCCGTTGGCGAACACCAGCGAGGCACCGGCGCTGAACTCACCGCGATTGCGCGGAATGCGTGCATCCACCCGCTCATCATCCATGCGCACGCGCGCGTCCGCGCCGGTGCGGATCCAGTGTGCGGCGATGTACGGCTGCACGCTGGCCGCCAGGCCGTCCCACCGGGTCACGCCGGAAAGGCGGACACCCACGCGGCCGAACGTGCCGTTGGCGTCCTCGGTGGTGACCAAGGTGCCGTTCTGTTCAAGATGGCGCACATCGTTCCAGCGCGTGTAGCCCACCTGCAGCTGCGGCTCGATGAACACGCCGCCGTGTTCGCCGCGACCGAGGCGGAACGCGTGGCCGGCTTCCAGCGCGCCCTGCCAGGCGCGGGTGTCGTAGCGTTCGGTGGCCAGCGCGGCGCCTTCCACCCGGTTGGAGAAGCGCGCGTGCTGCAGCGAGCCGTCCAGGTAGAAACCGGTGTACGGGTCACCATCGCCGGCGGTGCGCCAGGTTGCATACATCCCCAGCGCGGCGCCACGCACCTTGCCGCGTGCGTAATACCCGGTGATGGCGCTGGTGGAGGTGCTGGACGCATTGCCGCTGGACAGCATCACCCCGAAGCCGCTGCCCTGCGGGGTGCGCAGCAGATCGGTGCCGACGCTGAGTGCCTGGCTGCTGCCGTGCACGTCGAGCTGGCGGCTGTCGGCATCGAAGCGCGAGCGCGCGCCGTCCACGCGCACCCAGGCACGCCCGCTGTTCTGGCCCGCGTGGCGCTCGTGGTAGCCGAGCCGGAACATGCCTTCGGCAGCCTGCAGGTTGGCCAGGTACGCGCCCGGTTCCGGCCGCAGCACCGGCACCGGCTCGGGGTCCACGCACTCGGGCAGGGTGGGATCGATCGCGCACGGGTCCGGTTCGGGATCCACGCAGCCCGGCGCCGTCGGATCGATCAGGCAGGGATCGGGTTCGGGATCGACACAGCCGGGCTGGGTCGGGTCGGCGTCGCACGGGTCGGGCAGTTCCGAGCGCAGGTACCAGTTGCCGTCGGCAGCGCTCTTGAACAGGAAGTACTCGTACTGGCCGCCCACCGCGCGTCCGGCAAGGTCGAAGGTGCCGTTGGACGCACCGCCGATCTCGATCAGGCTGATGCCCTGGCTGGTCTGCGCCCCGGCGCCGCCCACGTTGTTGACCCGTACGTTGGTCTGGCCGCTGGTATCACCGTCGATCAGCAGCCGGTCGGACGACGCGTCGTCGCCGGCCAGCACGGTGTTGAACAGCAGCGTGCCGCCGTCGCCGACGTAATTGCCGGCGACCCGCAGGGTGTTGAAGGTGGTGCCGTCACCCAGCGCCAGCAGCGAAGCCCCGCTCAACGACAGGTCCTGCACCGTGCTGTCGCCGGTCAGTCGCCATTGCGCGCCGGTCAGTGCCACCGTGTTGCCGTTGACGATCGCGCCGGTCAGCGATGCGCCTTCGCCCAGCGCGATGTTGACCTCGGCGCTGCTGGTCCCGCGGGTCTGCCCGATGATGTCGCCGACCAGCGCGGAAGCGACCACCTCCAGGTTGGCCGTAGCGCCTGACCCCACCTGCAGGATCACGCCGTTGCCGGCCTCGACGGTGGAGCCGTTGGCGATGCGGAGGTCGGCATTGCCGGACTGCGGCATGACAATCGCCGGGCCGTTGGTCGAGACAAGGCGCGACTGGTCCACCACCACGGTGCTGGTGCCGGCCGAGCTGCCGGTGATCGACAGGGCACTGTTGCTGCCCTCCAGGGTGCTGCCCTGCGAGACGACCAGCGTGGCATTGTTGAGCGCCACGCCCACGCCGTTGTTGGCGCCGCTGCCGCTGCCCGCCGTGCCACGCACCTGGCTGCCCGCCAGGGTGAGGCTGGCGCCGCGCGTGACGGTGGCGCCGGTGGTGCCGGTGACTTCGGAGCCCGACAGCGTTGCGGCAGGCCCGGCCGTGCCGGTGCCGACCATCGACAGCGCGGTGCCGCTGGACGTGATCGTCGAAGCGTCCATGACCAGCTCGCCGCCGGTCATGGCCACCCCGGCCAGCGAGCCCGACAGCGTGCTGTTGCTGACGCGGGCGGTGCCGCCGGCCATCTCCAGCCCGTAGCCGAGGGCGCCACTGGCGCTGCCATCCGAGCTGGCCTGTACGTTGTCCAGCACCAGCAGTGCACCATCGTCCACCTGCAGCGCTTCGCCGCCGGCGGTAATGGTCGTGTTGGTCAACGTGAGTTCGCTGCCGTCGCCGGTGGCGCTGAAGCCGCGCCCGGCGGAAGTGACGGTCACCGCGCTGATGCCCATGGTGCTGCCGGACGAGACCCCGCCAGCGTCGGCGAATGGCGAGGTGAAGGTCATCGTGCCGCCGTTGATGTCGGCGCTGCCGCCGTTGGCGACGCGGATCCCGAACAGCCCGCTGATGTCCACGTCGGTGCCGATCACGCTCGCGTTGTCGACCTGGGTAGGGCCTGCCAGGCCACCGGCGGCGATGGTGAGTTCGGCGCCGTCGGACACGGTCCAGTCCTCACGCAGGTCGCCGGGCTGGATGGTGTGCGTGCTGCCGGGGCCGGTGAGCGTGCCTGCTGCTGCAGCAAGGGGCAGGGTCGCGAGCGTCACGGCGATGGCCGTAACGAGCATGCGGCGCGGGCCGCATGGGGTAATGGCTGTCATGACTGGACTCCGAAACGGAACTGGGTGGACCGCACGACCCCCGTAGCACCACAACGTCGTACCAGGATCAGCGAGGGACCGAATCCTCCGGTCCAAAGGCCGCTGTATCCATGCAACATCTTGTATGCGTCATCTATCACTACCGCCTGTTCAGCATGAGCACGTCTATGTGGGGCTCGCGTGAAGGCGGAGTTGCTATTTCCAGGGCAGCCCGCGCAGCTGCAGGGCGCGCTGGTGCATCAGCTCGGCGTGCAGGCGCACGTAGTCCTCGTCGGTGAAGGCCTGTGCCATCGGTGAGCGTGCGGCCTCTGCGGCCACCCGCGCGCGTGCTTCGTCGAGATCATCGCTGCGCAGGGCGAGGTCGGCCATCACGATTACCTTGCCGGGTTGCACTTCCACGTAGCCACCGGACACGTACACGTGCAGCGGCGGTTCGGCCGTGAGCGGATACACCGACACCATGCCTTCGCGCAGCGTGCCCAGCAGCGGCGCGTGCCGGGCCATCACCCCGAAGCGGCCATTGCTCCCCGGCATGCTCACCTCGCGCACCTCGCCGTTCCACAGTTCACCGGCCAGGCTGAGGATCTGCAGCGAGAAGCCCTGTGCGTTGGCAATCAGCGCGGGCAGGGGAGGTGACGCCATGGGGGAATGTCCGTGGAACGTTGCCAGCAGCTTAGTCGGGCCGGCGGAAGACGGCGTTGATCCGCATCATGAACACCGGAATCATTGATCGCGCAAACCTAAATGCGAGCTGTTATCATTTGAAACGATAGCCACGCCGGTCCTTGAATCGACGAAGCCGAATCAATCGAACGCCCGCCGTCGCGCGGTGCGTGTCCATTCCTGATCGGTCGTGGTGATGCATGCGTTCAATTCCCGTGGTATCCGGCTTGCCGGCTCTGGTCTTCGCCGCGTGGGTCGGCACCATGGCGATGATGGCGTTCGTGGCGGTGATCGGCCCGGTGGTGCGCCTGCTGGGGCTGTCCGAATGGCATGCGGGGTTGTCGGTCACCGCGGCCGGCGTGCTGTGGATGCTGTCGGCCCGACGGTGGGGCGCACTGAGCGACCGCATCGGGCGCCGCCGTGTACTGCTGATCGCACTGGCCGCGTATGCGGTGATCTATATCGTGATGGCCGTGTTCGTGGACACTGCGTTGCAGGCACCGCCGGCGGTGTGGCTGTCGGTGCTGGTGCTGGTGGGCACGCGCGCCCTGGTCGGCCTGTTCTATGCGGCCGTGCCGCCCACTGCCGCGGCGCTGGTGGCCGATGAAGCCGCTCCCGGGCAGCGTGCCGGCGCGATGGCCAAACTGGGCAGCGCCAATGCATTGGGCATGGTGATCGGGCCCGCCGCAGCGGGCTGGGTCGCGTTCCACGATCTTGCGCTCACGTTGTACGTAGCCGCCCTGCTGCCGGTGCTCGCGCTGCTGGTCATCGCGTGGCGGTTGCCGTCGGCGCCACCGCCGGCGGCGCCCGCCAGCGGCCCGCGTGCGGCACTGGCGTGGCATGACCGGCGCCTGCGCCTGCCGGTGATGGCGGTGTTCGCGGCGATGATCTCGGTGACCATTGCCCAGGTAACAGTGGGGTTCTTCGCCATCGACCGCCTGCAGCTGGCGCCGGCGGCCGGCGCGCGCATGGCCGGCCTGGCACTGACGGCGGTCGGGGCTGGGCTGATCGTGGCCCAGGTGCTGGTGATGACCTTCAAGACCATGCCGCCACGCCGTTGGATCGCGCTGGGTGCAGTGATCTCCGGTATCGGGTTTTCGTCGGTGGCGCTGGTGCAGGCGCCCTGGCAGCTGCTGGCCACCTATGCGCTGGCGGCGTTCGGCATGGGGTTTGTTTTTCCCTCGTTCCAGGCCTTGGCCGCCGATTCGGTGCAGGCGCACGAGCAGGGCGCGGCTGCCGGTGCGGTGGCTTCCGTGCAGGGACTGGGCATGGTGATCGGGCCAGTGGTGGGCACGCTGCTGTATCGCGCGGCCCCCAGTGCGCCGTACCTGCTGGTGGGTGTGGTGCTGTTGGGGTTGGCGGCTGCGGCTACGCTGGGTGGGAGGCGCGCGGCATGAACGACGCATTGCGCACGGACAGCGACACCACCGCGCAGGCGAGCGATCCCGGTGCCGGCGAAGCAGCGGAGCACTTCCTGCTGCGCCTGCCTGGGCGCACGCTGGATGCACGTGGCTGCCACGCCACGCTTCCGTCCGGCGGCACCGCGACGCTGGATGCCCGCGCGCGGGCCTTCTTCGCGCGCGAATCCCGCGCACCGGCGCTGCTGGTGGGCGTGCTGCCGTTTGATCCCGAGGGTGACGATGCGCTGTACCAGCCCGCGTCACTGGCGCAGGGTGCGTTGGAAGCAACCGCGCCGTCGCTTCCATTCAGCGGCGACATCCATGCCGAGCCGAGTGCTGCGCAGTACGCGGACGCGGTTCGGCATGCACTCGCAGGCCTGTGCGATGGCGAGCTGAAGAAAGTGGTGCTGGCCCGCACGCTGCGTGTGCACAGCCGCGCGGCGATCGACCCGCGTGCGTTGGTGGCGCGGCTGGGCCAGGACCCGGACGCGGTCACCTACCTGTGTCCGCTGCCGGTGGCCGCCGGCGATGCGCCAGCATGGCTGGTCGGTGCCAGCCCGGAGCTGCTGGTGTCGCGCCGTGGACCGCAGGTGTTTTCGCATCCGTTGGCCGGCTCAGCCCGGCGTCGCCCGGATCCGGATGAGGACGCCCAGGCGGCCCGCGCGCTGTTGGGCTCGGCGAAGGACCATGACGAACACCGCTATGTGGTCGACGCCATCGTGGCGGCGCTGCGTCCGTATTGCGAGTGGATCGACGCTGCAGCGCGGCCGACCCTGCACGCCACCACCACCCTGTGGCACCTGGGCACGCGCATCGAAGCACGCCTGCGCGATCCGTCCACCTCGGTGGCCACGCTGCTGGCTGCACTGCATCCCACGCCGGCGGTATGCGGCACGCCTGCCGCACTGGCGTTGGATACCATTCGCCGCCTTGAGCCGGTGCAGCGCGGCTTCTATGCAGGCGCGGTGGGTTGGATGGACGCGCACGGCGACGGTGACTGGTACGTGGCGATCCGCTGCGCACGCGTGCAGGGCCACCAGGCCCGCATCCATGCCGGCGCCGGCATCGTCGCCGGTTCGGAACCGGCCGCGGAGGTTGCCGAGACCGGGGTGAAGTTCGGGGCCCTGTTGGCCGCGCTGGGCGCGGACGCCGCCCCACGGATTGAAGGATGGACACTCTGATGAATGCAGTCGTTTCTCCGGCGCGTGTGCCACTGCGCCAGGTCTGGCCGCCGGCGCTGGTCGCGCGCTACCGCGCCGCCGGCTATTGGCGTGGCGAAACGTTCCCCGGCTTCCTGCGCGAGCGTGCCGGACAGTTCGCCGACGACGTGGCCGTGGTCGGCGGCGAGACCCGCCTGACTTACGCACAGCTGTGGCAGGAGGCAGGGCGCATCGGTGCTGGCCTGCTGGCCGCTGGCTTGGCGCCGGGTGACCGGGTGGTGGTGCAGTTGGGCAACACGGTCGAATTCGTCAGCGTGGTCTGCGGGCTGTTCCGCGCCGGGTTGATCCCGGTATATGCACTGCCGGCCCATCGCCTGACCGAGATAGCGCACGTGGTGCGCACGGCCGAAGCCAGCGCCTACATTGCTGCGTCGGCATACGAGGGTTTCGACTACCGCACGCTCGCGCGCGAACTGCAGGCGTCCATCGCCGGTGTGCGCCACGTCCTGATTGTCGGCGATGCAGCGGAATTCCTTTCCGTCGCCGGGCTGGCCGGACCCGCTGACGCGCTGCCGGCAGACCCCGACCCACAGTCGGTGGCGTTCCTGCAGCTCTCCGGTGGCAGCACCGGCCTGCCCAAGCTGATTCCGCGCACCCACGACGACTACCTGTATTCGTTCCGCGCCAGCAACGCGATCTGTGGCATCGGCCGCGACAGCGTGTACCTGGTGGCGCTGCCGGCCGCGCACAATTTCCCGATGAGTTCGCCGGGCTTTTTCGGCGCACTGTATGCCGGGGCACGGGTGGTGCTCAGCCCCGGCGCAGGCCCGGACACCGCGTTCCCGCTGATCGCGCGCGAGCGGGTGACCTGCGTGGGCCTGGTGCCGCCGTTGGCGCTGCTGTGGTCACAGGCCGCAGCCAGCACCCCGCATGACCTGTCCAGCCTGCAGGTGCTGCAGGTCGGCGGAGCCAAGCTGGTGCCGGAAGCCGCGCGCCGGGTCATCGACGGGCTGGGCTGCCAGCTGCAGCAGGTGTTCGGCATGGCCGAAGGCCTGGTCAACTACACCCGCCTGCACGATGCGCCGGAATGCGTGCTGAGCACCCAGGGCCGCCCGATCTCGCCCGACGACGAAGTGCTGGTGGTGGACGACCACGGCCACCCGGTCGCGCCGGGCGAGGTGGGCTACTTGCTGACGCGGGGCCCGTACACGATCCGCGGTTACCACAACGACCCCGGCGCGAACGCGCGGTCGTTCACCGAAGATGGCTTCTATCGCACCGGCGACAGGGTCCAGCAGCTGCCGGGCGGCTATCTGGTGGTGCAGGGTCGCGCCGCCGACCACATCAACCGTGCGGGTGAGAAGATTTCGGCCGAGGAGATCGAAGACCACCTGCTCGCGCACGCCAGCGTCTTCGACGCGGCGGTGGTGTCCATGCCCGATCCGTACCTGGGCGAGCGCAGCTGTGCCTTCGTCATCACGCGCGGCGAGCGCCCGACCGCGGCCAGCCTGAAGGCGTGGGTGCGCAGCCGCGGTCTTGCCGCCTTCAAGGTGCCGGACCAGGTGGTGTTCGTGGACGCCTTCGGCACCACGGCGGTGGGCAAGGTCAGCCGCCGCGAACTGCGTGCGCAGCTGCGCGCGCGCCATATCGAACAGACAGGAGAACCGCGCTGATGGCGCTGCCCACCATTCCCTCCTACGCGCTGCCCACGGCGGCCGAACTGCCGGCGCCGCGCGGGCCATGGCAGCCTGACCCGGCGCGCATCGCGCTGCTGGTGCATGACATGCAGCGCTACTTCCTGGCCGCGTTCGGCGCCGATGCCGCGCCGCTGGCCCCGGCAACCGCCAACATCGTCCGGCTGGTCGCGCAGTGCCGGGCGCAGGGCATACCGGTGTTCTATACCGCCCAGCGCGGCAACCAGGACCGGCGTGACCGCGGCCTGCAGGCGGACCTGTGGGGGCCGGGCATGCAGGCTATCAGCGAACACGAGGCGATCATCGCTGCGCTGGCACCCGCCGAAGGCGACCAGGTGCTGGTCAAGCACCGCTACAGCGCCTTCCAGCGCAGCAACCTGGAGACGATGATGCGCGCACGCGGCCGTGACCAGCTGCTGGTGACCGGGGTGTACGCCCACATCGGCTGCACCGCCACCGTGGCCGAAGCATTCCAGCGCGATATCGAAGCGTTCATCGCGGCCGACGCGGTGGCCGATTTCTCGCGTGCCGACCATGACCAGGCGCTGCACTGGATCGCTCGTACCTGCGGCGTGCCGATGACCACCGATCAACTGCTGGAGCGCCTGGCATGAATGACACCCTTACCGCACCCCTGACCCTGGAACGGATGCGTGCCGATGTGGCCGGCATGCTCGGCGAAGCACCCGACGCGGTCGGCGATGATGACCACCTGATGGACCTGGGCCTGGATTCGATGCGGGTGCTCGGGCTGGTGCTGGCCTGGAGCAACACCGGCATCGCCCTGGAGTTCGGCCACCTGGCCGAGCACACCACGCTGGCCGGCTGGTGGCAGGTGGTGCGGCAGCTGCAGGCCCGGGCCAGCGCCGGGGCATGAGCGCGCAGATGGCCAGCGCCGAGGGCGCAGGGCAGCAACGGTATCCGCTGAGCGAGGCACAGACCGGGCTGTGGTACGCGCAGCGCCTGTCGCCGGCGCCCGCAACATTCAATACCGCACACGTCGTGTGGTTTGAAGGCGCGCTGGATGTGGACCGTTTCCGTGCGGCCGCCGATGCAGCCGCCGCTGAAGCCGAGGCACTGTGCCTGCGCGCGGCCGAAGACGAAGCAGGCGTGCCGCAGCAGTGGCTGGACCCGAGCCACGTTCCGCGTTTGCAGGTGGTGGATCTGTCTGTCCAGACCGATCCGCTGCACGCCGCGCGCGAGGTGATGCAGGCCGACCGCCTGCAGCCGGTCGATCCCGGCCGCGACCGGTTGGCCCAACAGCGCCTGTTCGTGCTCGGGCCGCAGCGTTTCGCGTGGTACCTGCGGGTGCATCACCTGGCCACCGATGGCTATGGCATGGCGCTGTTCAGTGCCCGGGTGTGTGCGCTGTACGCCGCCGAGAGCACCGATGCCCTGCAGCCGCTGCGGCCGATGCTGGACGAAGACGCGCAGTACCGCACCGGTGAGCGCCGGGTGGCCGATTCCGCGTATTGGCAGGCATACATGGGAGGCGCGGCACCTGCAGAGTCCCTGGGCGGTGGCATGGCCACGGCCGCTGGCGACGCCCTGCGCCTGACCCAGGTCATCGGCGCGCCGCTGCGCGAGCGGCTGGTTGCCGCTGCGCAGGCCATGGGCCAGCCCTGGCCGGACCTGCTCACCGCGTTGACCGCCGAGTACTGCCGACGGATGACGGCAAGCGATGAAGTGACCCTTGGTGTGCCGCACATGGGACGCTTGGGCAGCATGTCGGCACGGGTGCCGGCGATGGTAATGAACGTACTGCCACTGCGCGTGTCCGCAACGGCAGATGAGAGCGTCGACGACAGGGTGCGCGATACCGCGCGGGCACTGGTGCGGGGCCGCCGGCATGGCCGCTACCGGGGCGAGCAGATCCGCCGCGACCTGGGCTGGAGCGGCCAGCAGCATCGGCTGCACGGCGCCTTGGTGAACGTGCAGCCGTTCTACCGGCCGCTGCCGTGGCCGGGGGTCACGGCGCAGCTGGAGGTGCTGTGCACCGGACCGGTGGACGACATCACCTTCGGTTTCCGCGGGGATGCACTGACGTCGCTGGCATTGGAGATCGAGGCCAATCCGCAGCAGTACACGCGGTCGGAGATCACCGCGCATGCCCGACGGCTGCTGCATTTCGTGTCGTCCGCGCTCGACGTGCAGGCACGCGGTGGCCTGCTGGCAGACGTTGCGCTGTGCATGCCTGACGAAGCGCAGCACTGGCTGCACACCGTCAATGCCACGCAGCATGCGGTTGCCGATGTGTCACTTGCAGCGCTGCTGAACCAGCGGCTGGTCGCCGCGCCGGACGCAACCGCACTGCGGTTTGAAGGCGAGTCACTGACTTACGCCACGCTGGAACAGCGCAGCCGTGCGTTGGCGCTGCAGATCCAGGTCATGGGCGTTACCCGCGAGTCGCGCGTGGTGGTGGCGTTGCCGCGTTCGTTGTCGCTGCTGATCGCGCTGGTGGCGGTGGTGCGCGCCGGCGGCGCGTACCTGCCGGTGGACCTGGATCATCCGGATGCGCGGCTACGGAAGATCCTGGCGTCGGCACAGCCGCAGTGCGTGTTGGCGGAGGCGGGCGACGCCCATCGTTTCGTGGGCGCGCCAGTCCTGTCGCCGTCGCAGTGGGCGACCTGCAGCGACGCCGCTCTCCCCGATACCGTGCAGCCGGGTGACGCGGCCTACGTGATCTACACCTCCGGCTCCACCGGCGAGCCGAAGGGCGTCGTGGTGGAACACCGCGCCATCGTCAACCGTCTCGAATGGATGCGCACCCACTACCGGATCGGGCCGGAGGCGCGCATCCTGCAGAAGACGCCGGCCACCTTCGATGTCTCGGTGTGGGAGTTCTTCCTGCCGCTGGTCAGCGGTGCCACGCTGGTGATCGCATCGCCCGGCCTGCACCGCGACCCGCAGGCGCTGACCCGCCTGATCGTGGCCGAGCGCATCACCACGCTGCATTTCGTGCCATCCATGCTGGATGCCTGGCTGGCCGTGCCGGATCTGCGCGGCCTGCCGCTGCAGCAGGTGTTCACCAGTGGCGAGGCGCTCGACGCCTGGTTGCGCGACCGCTTCCACGCGCGTGTCGACGCGGAGCTGCACAATCTCTACGGCCCCACCGAAGCAGCGGTGGATGTCAGTTACTGGCCGGCGTCCCGCGAGGACCGTTCGGACCCGGTGCCGATTGGCCATCCGGTCTGGAACACCCGGCTGTACGTGCTCGATGCACAGCTTCGGGCGCTGCCGGCGGGCGTGCCTGGCGACCTGTATCTCGGCGGGGTGCAGCTCGCGCGTGGTTACCTCGGGCGCGAGGACCTGACCGCCGAGCGCTTCCTCGACGACCCGCACGTGCCCGGAGGGCGCCTGTACCGCACCGGCGACCGGGCGCGCTGGCGTGATGACGGGGCGCTGGAGTACCTGGGCCGCAGCGACCACCAGGTCAAGCTGCGCGGCCTGCGCATCGAGCTGGGCGAGATTGAATCCGCGTTGCGCGGCCTGCCCGGCGTGGCCCGCGCCGAGGTGCTGCTGCGCGACCAGGACCCGGGCATGCCGGCACGCCTGGTAGCGTACGTGTCCGGTGACGCACTGGACGCAGGCAGCCTGCGCGGCGTTCTCGGCACCCAACTGCCGGAGTACATGGTGCCGGCGGCCATCGTGGTGGTGCAGGCGTGGCCGGTGACGGCGAACGGCAAGCTCGACCGCACCGCGTTGCCACTGCCGGACACCCACGCGGCCGGCCGCACCGCGCAGACGCCCACGGAACAGGCACTGGCCGCGCTGTTCCAGCAGGTGCTCGGGTTGGCGGCGCCGGCTGCAGCAGACGCGGACTTCTTTGCGCTGGGCGGCGATTCGCTGTCGGCCGTACACCTGCTGCTGGCGATCCAGCAGCGTTGGCAGCAGGACCCGGGATTGGGTGCGGTATTCGCCACGCCGACGGTGGCGGGCTTGGCTGCACGCCTGGCGTCGCCGCTGCAGGACACCGACCACGGCCTGGCGCCGGTGATCACCCTCACGCGCGGTGAGCCGGGCAGGGTGCCGCTGTTCGTGATCCATCCCGCAGGCGGCATCGCGTGGAACTACCGCGAGCTGGGCCGTGCGCTGCACCCGGCGCGCGACGTGCACGGCCTGCAATCGCCGGTGCTCGATCCCGCGCAGCCGCTGCCGGCGGGGATCGATGCGCTGGCGGCCGACTACGCCGCACGCATCCTCGCGCTGCAGCCGCAGGGCCCGGTGCACCTGCTGGGCTGGTCGGTGGGCGGCATCATCGCCCAGGCCATCGCGGTACAGCTGCAGGCGATGCAGCGTGAGGTGGGCGCGCTGGTCCTGCTGGATGCCTACCCCAGCGAATGCTGGCGCGCGGAACCCGAGCCGGATCCGGTGGCGGCGCTGCGTGCGCTGTTGGCCATTGCCGGCTACGACCCGGAGCGCCACCCCGAGCTGGACAGCCGCGAGCGCATCGTCGCGTTTCTGCGCCGTGGCGACAGTGCGCTGGGCAACCTGCCCGGGCACGTGCTGGACGGCGTGGTGCGCGCGGTGACCGGCACCAACCGGTTGATCCGCGAGCATCACCATCGCCACTTCGCCGGCACCCTGGTGCATGTGCGTGCCGGCAATGACCACGCGCAGCGGCCGCACCTGCAGTCTGCCCTGTGGCAGGCGCACGCCTCGCGGGTGGACGCATTGCCGCTGCCGTTCCTGCATGCCGAGCTGACCGGCCGTGATGCCGTGGCGCAGCTGGCGCCGTGGCTGTCGGCCAGGCTGCAGCACTGGGACGGCCTTGAACGACAGGACAGGACATGAAGCTGACAGGATTCGAGAACACGATTGCACTGGTCACCGGCGCCGGCGGCGGCATTGGCGCTGCGCTGGTCAAGCAGCTGCTGGACAGCGGCTGCAGGGTGGTCGCCACCGACCTGGCCGCACCGGCGCTGCCGCCCCACCCGCGACTGCATCCGCGGTCACTGGACGTGACCGATTCAACGGCGGTCGACGAACTGGTTGGAGCGGTTGAAGCCACCCTTGGCCCGATCGGCTTCGGCATCAGCGTTGCCGGCGTGCTGCAGGTCGGCGAGGTCACCGGCATTGATGACGCGCAATGGCACGATGTGTTCGCGGTCAATGCCGGCGGCGTCTTCCATCTATCCCGTGCGCTGGCCCGGGTGATGATCCCGCGCGGGCAGGGTGCCATCGTGACGGTGAGCTCGAATGCCGCCGGCGTGCCGCGCCATGGCATGGCCGCGTACGCGGCGTCGAAGGCGGCGGCGACCATGTTCACCCGCTGCCTGGGCCTGGAACTGGCGCCGCACGGCATCCGCTGCAACATCGTGGCGCCGGGGTCGACCCTGACCCCGATGCAGACCGGCATGTGGGCCGATGACCAGGGCGCGCAGCGGGTCATCGATGGCAGCCCGGCGACCTACAAGGCCGGCATTCCGTTACGCAAGCTGGCTACCCCGGATGACATCGCGCAGGCGGTGATGTTCCTGCTCTCCGACCAGGCCGGCCACATTGCCATGAGCGACCTGTACGTGGACGGCGGCGCGACCCTGCGCGGTTAGCGTGCGCTGCGGCTGCGGCGCGGCTTGGCCGGGGCGCGGCCGGGCACGCTGTCGCGGCTGGGCAGGGTGCCGCGCTGCTGCATCTGTTCCAGCCAGGCCAGGTTGTCGATGTAGGCAAGGAAGTGCTGCAGGTACGCGGGCGAGACCTCGCCCATCCAGCCGATGGCACGATGCACCAGCACGCTGGAGTTCAACGGACCGCCATCGCTTGGCGTCTGCGCCAGGGTCTGCCGAACCTGGCCGGCGGTGCGCAGCGCAGCCCAGGCACTGCGGAATTCGGCCAGGGCCGGCAGTGCAGGGTAGTCGGGGTTGTGCGTGGCGCGCGGTTGGCCCAGCGCGGCGAGCGTATCCGGCATTCCGGCCGTCTTCGGCAGCGCGGTTGCTGCGGGCGCGGCAGCCACGCGTTCGGCGTAGGCAGCCAGCAGCGTCTCCAGGCGGGCGTCCAGCACGCCGCGCAGCGAACCGCTGGCCTGCTGCGCGCGGCGCTGCAGCGCTTCCAGGAAGGCGAACTGCACCGGATCGTGGCGATCCAGCTGCTGCCCGCGCCAGTGCGCGAGCCGGTCGCTGACGGCGGTACGGTTACCGTCCATCGCCCGCCAGGGTCGGCTTCGGGCGTGGAATCGGCGCCATTTCGACACGGCGATTGCGTGCGCGGCCTTCTTCGTCGGCGTTGGAACCCACCGGCTGTTCGGGACCGAACGCGGCGGCGAACACCGAACCGGCCGGCACGCCTTCGGCGATCAGGGTGCGGGTCACGGTCAACGCGCGCTCGGCCGACAGTTCCCAGTTGTCGGCGAACTGGCGGTTGCTGTCGCGTACCGGACGGTCATCGGTGAACCCGCTGACCATCAGGATCTCTTCGCGCGATGAAAGATACCCGGCCAGCGGCGCAGCCAGGCTGCGCAGCAGCTCGCGGCCTTCCGGCTGCAGCTGGTCGGAATTGAGCGCGAACAGCACGCTGCCGCGGATGCCGATGCGGCCATCCACCAGCGTTACCCGCCCGGCGGCGAGCGGGCCGGCGAGGGCCTGTTCCAGGGTCTGGCGCCGCTTGGCTTCGGCCTGGCGCTGCGCCACTTCCTCATCGAGGCGATGCGACAGCTCCAGCTGCAGCGCCACCACGCCGACCAGGATCAGCACGAACGCGCCCAGCAGCACCGACATCAGGTCGCCGAAGGCGGCCCAGATCGGCGCGCCGGTTTCGCCTTCCAGCTCGATCTCGTCACTCATGCGGTGGCGGCCCCGGCGCTGCGGCGGCGGCCGGCCAGCTGCTGCAGTTCCTCGATGATCTGCTGCTGGGAGAGCACGCTCAGGTCAATCACTTCACGCGCCTGGGTCACGTAGTAGGCCAGCTGCTCATCGCTGCGGGTCATCGAGGCATCCAGCGCGCCGGCCACCTGCTGCAGCTGCTCACCCAGCCCGGTGCTGGCCGTGCCGAAGCTCTGCATCGCAGTGCCGAACGCCTCGGCCAGGCTGGCCACTTCCACCGCGCTGCCGCTCAACTGCGCGGCCACGCCATCCAGCTTGCCGGTCTCGGCAGCGATATGGTCGGTGAACTGCGTGCCCACGCGCTCCAGCAGATCGGCCGAGGTGCTGACCAGCGCGTCCACGGCGGTGCGCTGTTCGGTGGACGCGTGGTTGACTGCATCCAGCAGCGTTTCCAGCGTGGCCAGCAGGCGGGTGCGTTCGTCGAGCATGGCGGTGTCGCGGACCATGCTGTCGGACAGCTTCTGGCGCAGTTCGGCGACCACTTCGGCGGCCGCCTTCGGGGCTTCCGAGGCGAGCGTGACCAGCCGCGAGATCTCGCTGATGGTCTCGGCCGCATGCGCCTGCGCCTGCGTGCCGATCTCGTGTGCGGTACGCGACAGGGTTTCGCAGACCGCCTGCTGGCTGGCCGCAACCTGCGCACCGTTGTCGGCCCATTGCTGGCCGAGCTGTTCCGACAGCTGGGTGAACGCATCGCTCCAGGTGGCCAGGCGCTGCGCGTCGCGCGCTTCCAGACGATCCTGCAAGCCGCTGTGCGAGGCCTGCAGGCCATCCACCAGCGAACGCGCATGGCCATCGAAGCTGGCCGTGGCCGCGACCAGTGCCTGCTGGTTGCGTTCGGCCAGTTCGGCGTTCACCGACTGCTGGCCCTGCAGCGCATCGCGCCACGCCTGCGCGTGGGTGCTGGCGCTGCTGTCCATGCGCTCGGCGAGGGTGTCGACCCAAGCAGCCAGACGCGTCCCCACCGAATCGAGCAGGCGGGCGCCGTGCTCGCCCTGCAGCTGGCTGAAATCCTCAAGCGTGCTGCGCAGATCGCGGGTGAGGGCGGCATGGCGCTGCGCCTGTTCGGTCTGTGCCCCGGTCCATGCATCCACGCTGGCGTCGAGACGGGCGGCCAAGGTTTCCAGAAGCTGCACGGCACGCTGGTCGTGCTGTTCGCTGAGCGTGGCCAGGGTAGAACGCAGTTCTGCCGACAGGGTGTCGTGCGCCTGCTTCTGACTGCTGAGCGCAGCGTTCCAGGTCTCGCTGGTGGCGGCGCAGCTGGCTTCGAAGCCACTGGCCAGGCCGTCCAGCTGCGCGCGCACGGCATCGCCCACCGTGGCCTGCAGGGCAGTGGTCTGCTGGCTGATGCCGGCCATGGTCTCGGCCATGATCGGCTGCAGCGCCTCGCCGACCGCGCGCGCACTCTGCGCGACGCTGGCCTGCAATGCCTCCTGCACCGAACCGGCGAGGCGTTCATGGGCGGCCTCGGCGCGGGCATGGAAGGCGTCCTGGTTGGCCGACAGGCGTTCACCCGCCGCGCCGCTCTGCGCTTCGATCGCGGCACTCATCGCTTCCAGGCGGTCCACCAGCGCCGGCATCAGGCCTGCCTGCGCCTGCAGCAGGCGGAAGGCTTCGGCGCGCTGCCAGGCCTGCGAATGCGCGTGCAGGGTGGTGGCGATGCGGGTATCCAGCTGCTGCACGCCCAGCAGGCGTTCGCGCCGGCACAGCGCCGACAGCAGGCCGAGCATGGCCGAGGTGGCCACGCCGGCAATCGAGGTGCCGAACGCCACGGCCAGGCCTTCCACCGGCGCGCCCAGCGAGCCGCGGATGGACTGCAGGTCGGTGGCGCTGCCCAGTGCCAGCCCGGTGCCGCGCAGGGTGGCCATCATGCCCAGCAGGGTGCCGAGCATGCCGAGCAGCACCAGCAGGCCGACCAGATACGGGGTCAGCACCGGCGCCGGCAGCGCCACGCGCTCGCCCTCCACGCGCAGGCGCACCGCGTTGCGCAGGCCTGCCGGTACCTTCTCCAGCCACTCGCCCAGGTTGGCCGGCGCCGTCGCCGCCTCAGCCACCGCGACGCTCAGCCCTGCGGTAGCCGCCCGGTAGCGGTGCAGTTCAACTGCACCGGCCACATAGCAGGCGGCAATCACCAGCGCCACGGCAAGGCCGACCGGGTTGCTGCCCACGTAACCGGCACCGATCCAGCACACCGCCAGCAGGCCGGCAAGGAAAACAACGAGGTAGAGAGGAGTTCTGAACATGACAGCCCGGTTAGTGGGGGCGAAGCGCTGCAAGCAGGCCTTCGATGGGGTGAAAACGGACATCCAGCTCGGCCAGCAGCACGGCCTGCATGTCGTTCCTGAACAAGTGCAGCCAGCCGCTGGCGGGATCGACCTCAGCGGTGCCGGCGTCGTCGCGCAGACGCTCGAAATGGGCGCCGAGCAGGGCCGGCACGCTGGCCAGCAGCTGCTGCTCGCGCGGGCTCAGCGCCTGCTCCATGGCGGCGTCCACCTCGGCCAACCGGGGCAGCTCGCCGGGCCCGGCACTGAGCCGGTCCCGCAGCAGGCCGCGCAGGCGCCCGGTTGCGGTCAGCATGGCGCGCTGCACGGTGAGACAGCGCTGGCGGTAGGCGGTGGCGTCGGTCGCGGCCGGTTTGCCTGCCGCCGGCGGGGCGGTGATGCTTTCAACCAGGGTGGCGCGTACCCGCGCGCATTCCTCGTCAAGCGCCTCGACGGAGCCCGGTGCGGCGTCGGCCACGGCTGGCAGCCGCCCGTCGAGCGCGCGCGACAGGGCCACGGCCCGGGTCCAGTCGATCCACTGGCTGAGCCGGTCGGACAGGTCGGGCCCGGTACGCGGGGCATTGCGGTCGGCCAGCGCCGCCAGCAACCGGATGAAGGGCGGGCCGGGGACAGGCGTGCGGTGCTGCTTCTTCGCCATGGTTCCGGTCAAAAACCGCGAATTTTACACTGTAATGACCGACCGACTCCCTGAATGCCCTTGCATACATGGTGAACACGCGCCTATGCACCGCGCTTACATCCGTTTCCCTACGGTGGGGGCGGGCCAACACATCGCCCGTTTTTCCATCCAAGGAGTTCAACCATGTCCACCCTGCAGATCCCCAAAGGTACCCTCGTCATCGTCGCTGATGGCGGCTCGGCCCGCGTGTTCACCAATGTGGGCGACGGCCGCACGCTGCAGCTGAAGCAGGAGGAGGAACTGGAGGTCAAGGACATCAGCGCCGAAGGCGTCTCCGGCCAGGGGCCATCCGGCGCAGTGCCCAAGGACATGAGCATTTCCCAGCTCAATGAAGCCACCTTCGCCAAACAGCTGGCGCAGCAGTTGAACGATCACGCGCTCAAGCACCGCTATGAGCACCTGATCCTGATCGCCGACCCGACCACGCTGGGCCACATCCGGCCGCAGCTGCACAAGGAAGTACAGAGCCGGATGCTGAAGGAGATCGCCAAGGACTACACCAATTCCACCCTGGACGACATCCAGCGCGCCCTGGCGGCCTGAGCCATGGCCTACGCACGCAGGTTCACCGATCTGCTGGAGCCTGCCCGCGCCGAGGTGGAGGCTGGCACAGGCTGGCAGCTGCTGGAATTCGGCACGGACTGGTGCGGGCATTGCGCGGCGGCGCAGCCGGTGGTCAGGGACTTTGTTGAAAAACACGGCCTCGACCACCGCAAGGTCGAAGACGGCAAGGGGCGCCCCCTGGGACGCGCCTTCACGGTCAAGCTCTGGCCCACGCTGGTCCTGTTGCGTGACGGGCAGGAGGTGGCGCGAGTCGTCCGCCCGACCGCCGAGGAGGACTTGGATGTGCTCGAACGCGCCCTCGGGTAGATGAGTATCCCTTTATTCCCAATTTACCCAAAAGGGGTATAGTGGCCACATCCCTCCCCTGGATGTCCGTCATGAGCCTGCCCCTGGATGTTCCCGGCCTTGAAAAGGCCACTGCGTCATCGGTGAAGACCCGGGGCTGGCCGAGCCTGATGCGCACCGTGCGCGAAAAGCAGGCCTTGGTGATCACCAACCACAACCACCCCGAAGCGGTGATCGTGGACATCAAGGCCTACCAGGAGCTGCTGGCCCGCGCGGCCGGCAACCCGGATGACGCGCGCCAGGGGGAGCTGGATCGCCTCCGTGCGGAGTTCGATACCACCCTGGCCAGCCTCACTACCGACGGTGGGCTGGGCAAGGTGATGGGCCAGCCGATCCGTCGCGGGCGCAGGACCGCCCTTGGCCCGTCGCTCTGATCGGTGGCGCGGATCCTGGTACTGGCCGGCGTCAATGGCGCCGGTAAAAGTTCGCTGCTGGGCACATGGCTGCGCGACGCGGGGCTGACCTGGTTCAACCCGGACAGCTTCACCCGGCGGCTGGTGGAGCAGGGCTGGCCGCTGGACGAGGCCAACGCCGCAGCATGGAGCGAGGGCGCCCGACGGCTGCGCCAGGCGATGGCCGATGGCACCGACTTTGCGTTTGAAACCACGCTGGGCGGCAACACCATTCCGCGCCTGCTGCGCGATGCCTGCCAGACCCACGACGTGGCGATCTGGTTCTGCGGCCTGCACAGCGTGGCGTTGCACATCGAACGCGTGGCGGATCGGGTCAGCCAGGGCGGACACGATATTCCGCACGACAAGATCCGCGCGCGTTTCGATTCCGCGCGCGAAAACCTGATCGAACTGCTGCCGCATCTTGCCGAGCTGCATGTGTACGACAACAGCGCGCCGGCCGATGCAAAGGGCAGGGCGGCACCGCTGCCGCTGCTGCAGCTGGATCGCGAGGGATTGCATTTTCCCGTCACGGTGATCGATCTGCTGCAGACGCCCGATTGGGCCAAGCCCATCGTGATGCGCGCGATGGAACTGCAAAGCGGGGCCTGATGCAGAGCGGTAGGGTCGCATCCCAATCGACAGCCGTGGAATTGCCAACATTCGATTACGGCATGACCGTCGGCGACATCACGCTTCTGCCTCGGCACAGTCCATGCGTTACCGAACGCGGAAGCGCTGAGGGCAGTCGTTCGGGAACCGACTCTACCAATGGACGTCAACGATTGCCCCAACTTTACCGATGGCTGCAAAACGCCTTGAAACAAGGCGTTTGGACAGCATGTGAAGAACCGATAAAGGCCACATGCACACACTGTGGTAACATGTGCGCTTGATCATTGCCTCGGGCCATTGCCCGTCTCTCGGTCATCCTTCCTGCAGCGCCGTGGTGTACCACGCGGCCGTCCGGGAACGCCTGTTGTTACCCCTCTTCGCGCCTCGTGCCGCGTTCTTCCAGAGGCGGTGTTCACCTGTGCCTTGCGCGGGACCTCGGGTGCGTTGATGACCCTGCTTCCAGGAGAAAGCAGATGCAGGAACTGCATGCCGCACATGCCCATTTCGGGTGGTTCAAGCGCCGCCGCCAGATGAAGGTCGACGAAGTCACCGTGGTCGATCGCCCCATGCTCAAGAAAGCCGTGGGTGCCGCCGCGCTCGGCAATGCGATGGAATGGTTCGATTTCGGTGTGTATGGCTATCTTGCGGTCACGCTCGGCCAGGTGTTCTTCCCCGCCAGCAGCCCGACCGCGCAGCTGATCGCCACCTTCGCCACCTTCACCGTGGCGTTCCTGGTCCGCCCGCTGGGTGGGCTGGTGTTCGGCCCGCTGGGTGACCGATACGGCCGCCAGAAAGTGCTGGCGTTCACCATGATCCTGATGGCGCTGGGCACCTTCAGCATCGGCCTGATTCCGTCCTACGACAGCATCGGCATGTGGGCCCCGGCCCTGCTGCTGCTTGCGCGACTGGTGCAGGGGTTCTCCACCGGCGGCGAATACGGCGGCGCGGCCACGTTCATCGCCGAATATTCCACCGACCGCAACCGCGGCCTGATGGGCAGCTGGCTCGAGTTCGGCACGCTGGGTGGCTACATCGCCGGTGCAGCCACGGTGACCGTGCTGCACATGGCCTTGAGCAGCACGCAGATGCTGGACTGGGGCTGGCGCCTGCCGTTCCTGATCGCCGGCCCGCTGGGCCTGCTCGGCCTGTACATGCGCATGAAGCTGGAAGAGACCCCGGCGTTCCGCGCCTATGCCGAAGAGGCCGACAAACGCGACCTCGAACGCCCCGGGCTGGGCGCGCTGCTGCGCGTGCATTGGCCGCAGCTGCTCAAGTGCGTGGGCCTGGTGCTGGTGTTCAACGTCACCGACTACATGCTGCTCACCTACATGCCCAGCTACCTGAGCGTGACCATGGGCTATGCAGAGAGCAAGGGCCTGCTGCTGATCATCATCGTGATGCTGGTGATGATGCCGCTCAACGTGGTGGGCGGGTTGTTCAGTGACCGCCTGGGCCGTCGGCCGATGATCATCGGCGCGTGCATCGCGCTGTTCGCGCTGGCCATTCCGTGCCTGCTGCTGGTGGGCAGCGGCCACGACGGGCTGATCTTCCTCGGCCTGATGCTGCTCGGGTTGGCGCTGGTGTGTTTCACCAGTTCCATGCCGTCCACGCTGCCGGCGCTGTTCTACACCCCGGTGCGCTACAGCGCGCTGTCGATCGCGTTCAACGTCTCGGTGTCGCTGTTCGGTGGCACCACGCCGCTGATCACCGCCTGGCTGGTGGAGCGCACCGGCGACCCGCTGGTGCCGGCGTACTACCTGATGGGCGCGGCGGTGATCGGCCTGGTCACCATGCTGTTCGTCAACGAAACCGCCAACCTGCCGCTGCGCGGTTCGCCGCCGGCGGTAGCCAGCGAAGCCGAAGCCCACGCCCTGCTGCGCAGCGACGAGCCGGTCACCGTAGACGCCACGCAACCCACCCTCCCGGAAGCGACCCGTAGCGACACGCCACGCGTGTCTGGCGCAATCTAAAACCACCGACGCCGCCCGAACCCTGGCCCAGCCAACCCACCCCAAGCGACACCCCCGCGCCGCAACATGCGGCGCGGGGACAACCAATGCTAGGATCGGTTCACCTTGAATCGATCTAAATCCATATGAGCAGAGCGGGGAAGTCGGGGTTGGTGGCACTGGCCATGGGCGCCATGCTGGTGGCAGGCACCGCAGCAGCGGCGCCGCAGAGCGCAGGCGAACGCGCCTACGCCCTCGTGGATCCATTCATTGGTACCGGTGGCGAAGGGCATACCTATCCCGGCGCGACGGTGCCCTTCGGCATGGTCCAGCTCAGCCCGGACACCCGCATCCAGCCGCGCGAGAAGGCCTACGACTGGGCCGCCGGCTACCGCCACGACGACAGCAGCATCGTCGGCTTCTCGCACACCCATTTCTCCGGCAGCGGCCATTCCGACCTGGGCGATGTGCTGGTGATGCCGTTCACCGGCGACCCCGGCCTGGAGCGTGGCGATCCGGAAAAGCCGCGCAGCGGCTACGCCTCGCGCTTCGACCACAAGGATGAAAAAGCCGAGCCCGGCTACTACGCCGTGACGCTGCAGGACTACAAGGTCCGCGCCGAGCTCACCGCCAGTGCCCGCACCGGCGTGCATCGCTACACCTACCCGAAGGGCGAGGAGGCCAAGCTGCTGCTCGACCTGCGCACCAGCCTGTACGACTACCCCGGCAAGATCCTGTGGTCGCGCCTGCGCCTGCGCGAGGACGGCACCGTTACCGGCTTCCGCGAAACCCGCGGCTGGGCACCGGGCCGGCAGCTGTATTTCGCCATGCGGTTCTCGCGCCCGCTCACCGGGCACGCGCTGCACAACACTGAAACCGACATCGCCTACAAGGGCTTCCCGCCGCCGGGCCAGAACCACCCGGAGCAGCGCCCGCAGATCGAAGGCCGCCAGCTGGTCGGTACCTTCGACTTCGGCAAGCTCGATGCCCCGCTGGTGGTCAGCGTGGCGATCTCCTCGGTGAGCGAAGCGGGCGCCATCGCCAACCTCGACGCCGAAGCGAAAGACCAGAACTTCGACCGCATCCGCGCCGACGCCCGCACGCAATGGCAGCAGGCGCTGTCGGTGCTGGACATCGAGGCCCCCGCGCATGACAAACGCAGCGCCTACACCGCGCTGTACCACAGCCTGCTCGGCCCGACCCTGTTCATGGACGTGGATGGCCAGTACCGCGGCTCGGACAACGCCGTGCACCGCGCCGAGGGCTATACCAATTATTCGACCTTCTCGCTGTGGGATACCTACCGCGCCCTGCACCCGCTGCTGACCCTGGTGCAGCCGGAGCAGCGCACCAGCGACATGGTCAATTCGCTGCTCGCGCACCAGCACAACAGCGCCTACGGCATGCTGCCGGTGTGGGCGTTCCATGGCCAGGAAACCTGGTGCATGATCGGCTACCACGCAGTGCCGGTGATCGCCGATGCCTACGTCAAGGGGATCCGCGGCTTCGACGCCGACAAGGCCCTGCAGGCGATGGTGGCCACCGCCAACTACGGCCCGTACGATGGCATCGCGCAGTACCGCGAGCTGGGCTGGGTGCCGATCGACGAGGAGGGCGAGGCGGCCAGCAAGACGCTGGAGTATGCCTTCGACGACTGGACCATCGCGCGCATGGCCACGGCCATGGGCAAGACGGATGTGGCGGCCGAGTTCGACAAGCGCGCCGGCAACTGGCGCCATGCCTTCGACGCCGAAACCGGCTTCATGCGCGCACGCAAGCGTGACGGCAGCTTCCGCACCCCGTTCGATCCCAGCGCCAGCGGTTACGGCACCGACTACACCGAAGGCAACGCCTGGCAGTATTCCTGGTACGTGCCGCAGGACGTGGCCGGCCTGGCCGAGGTCCACGGCGGCGCAGACAAGCTGCTGGCGCGGCTGGATGCGGTATTCGATGCCAAGGTGGATCCGTCCATCTTCGAGCACATGGAAGACATCACCGGCCTGATCGGCTGGTACGCGCACGGCAACGAACCCAGCCACCACGTCGCCTACCTGTACTCATATGCGGGCCAGCCGTGGCGCGCGCAGGCGCGCTTGAAGCAGATCATGGACACCCAGTACGCCGACCGCCCCGATGGCCTGGCCGGCAATGACGACCTGGGCCAGATGTCGGCCTGGTATGTGTTCACCGCGCTGGGCTTCTACCCGGTGGCACCGGGCAGCGCCGAGTACATCATCGGCCGCCCGTTCCTGCCCAAGGCGGTGCTGAACCTGCCCAACGGCAAGACCTTCCGCATCACCACCGACGGCATGGGCAAGGGCCACGAGTACGTGGGTTCGGTGACGCTCAACGGCAAGCCGTTGAACCGCACGTTCCTGCGCCATGCGGAAATCCTGGCCGGCGGCGAACTGCACTTCACCCTGCAGGCAACGCCGAACAAGGCATGGCCGGGGCAGGGCGCGGAACAGCCGTACTCGATGTCGCGCTGACGCCGCTCAGCTGTCCTCGTCCCAGCCATCGCCGTCCCCGTCCACCGGGGGCGGCGATGTCGTTTCCACGTCCGGGTCGACCGGTTCCAGCAGCGTGTAGTCGTCGCGCTTGAGGTCGCGGAAGGCGCGTCCGACCGGATACGCCTCCAGTGCCGGCGAGCGTACCCGCAGCGAGGCAGGGGTGTTGGCGGCACCGGAAAGCCATGCCAGTGCCAGCTCGGCGGACAGGAACACCGGCCCATCCGGCGTCAGCGGTTCCGGAATGGCGCGGTTGGGTGCGGTGAGCACGCTGAAGGAATCCATCGCGTGGCCGTCGCCGTCCTCCCAGTGCTCCCAGATGCCGGCGGCCAACAGGGCCAGGCCATCGCGCCGCTGCACGAACTGCGGCCACGGCGGCCGGCGCTGGCGGTCCAGCTTGTAGTACCCGGTCATCGGAATCACGCACGGGCGTTCGGCCCAGGCCTTGGCGAAGATGCGGCTGCCCGGCGCCCGATCCAGCCGGGCGGTGACGGTGGTGTAGGGCGTATCCGGCGTCTTCGACCAGCGCGGCACCAGGCCCCAGACCATGTCGGTTACGATCAGCTCGCCATCGGCATTGCGGGCCAGCACCGATGCCGTGGACCCCTTGCCGATGTTGTAGCGGTCCGGCGCTGCGGCCACGGCAGTGGCGAGCTCGCGCGGCAGTCCGTCGGGGACCGATTCCGGCTCGGCAATGGCTTGGGCGAAACGACGCATGGGTGCAGGGTAGGGCGCGTGCCGTGATCGTGTGGTTGAGTGGCGGCGCGGGCGGGGCTAGAGTCGCGGGGTGGTTGTTTCGCGGTATCTGCCCATGCCTCATCGGAAAAAAGACATCCCGCCGGTCGACGCTGCAGGCCAGCGTCTGCCGCTGGGCCCCGAGTCCGCCGTGCTGTGCCGGGCGCGCGACTACGCCGCCGGCACGGTGATTCCGCTGCACCACCATCCGGACCGCCACCAGCTGGTCTACGCCGCCTCCGGCGTGCTGGTGGTGCAGGCCGGCGCCGGCCGCTGGGTGGTGCCCAGCACGCGCGCGATCTGGATGCCGGCCGGGATCGGCCACAAGGTGAGCTGCATCGGCGCGGTGCGCATGCGCAGCCTGTACATCCTGCCGCAGGCCATCGCCGATGCGCCGCCCAGCGCAGCGACCGTGTCGATCACACCCTTGTTGGCCGAACTGATCGGTGCGGCCGCCATCGTGGAGCAGCCCTACGTTCCGGACTCACGCGACGGCCATCTCATGCAGCTGATCCTGGATGAACTGCAGGCGCTCCCGGTGCTGCCACTGCATGTTCCGGAACCAGTCGACCCGCGCCTGCAGCAGATCGCGCAGCATTGGGATGCCGCGCCCGACGACGCTTCCACGCTGCAGGACTGGGCCGTTCGCCTCGGCGTGGACGCCAAGACGATCCAGCGCCTGTGCGCGCGCGAACTGCACATGACGTTCGGTCAATGGCGCCAGCAGATCCGGCTCGTCCGCGCCCTCGAACGCCTCGCCCATGGCGAAAAGGTCATCGACGTAGCGCTGTCGCAAGGCTACGCCAGCCCCAGCGCGTTCACCGCCATGTTCAAGAAGCGCTTCGGCCAGCTGCCCAGCCAGTTCTTCCAATAACACGAAACGTCTGACGCGAAACGGTACTGCCCACGGTGGTCCCGACGGTCCTGCCGACGCCACTGCCGACGGTAATGCCGACGATACTGCCGACGATACTGCCGACGATACTGCCGACGGTAGTGCCGACTGTTAGTCGGCAACCCCCGTCAGCGCACGGACGTCTTCGGCAGAAACGCAGTAGCCAACCCCAACAACGGCAGGAACGAGGTGAGGTGGTACACCCAAACGATGCCATGGATGTCAGCCAGCTTGCCCAACCCGGCCGCGCCGATCCCACCGATACCGAACATCAGCCCGAACATGAGCCCGGACACCATCCCGACACGCCCCGGCACCGCTTCCTGCGCATACACCACCAGCGCGGCAAACGCAGATGACATCACCAGCCCGACGGCAACGGCCAACACCGCGGTGCCCATCAGGTTGGCATAGGGCAGGGCAAGCGCGAACGGCGCCACGCCCAGGAACGAAATCCAGATCACTGCCTTGCGCCCGATCCGGTCACCCACCGGGCCGCCGATGAAGGTGCCCAGCGCGATCGACGCCAGGAACACGAACAGGTACATCTGGCTCTGCTGCACGCTCAGGTGGAAACGTTCGATCAGGTAGAAAGTGAAGTAGTTGGTGATGGAGGCGATGTACACGAACTTGGCGAACATCAGCACCGCGATCACCGCGATGGCCTGCACCACCTTGCCGCGGCTCAGGCCGATGCCATGCGAGCGCGCCAGGCTGTTCATCTTTGCCTGGCCGTGGCGCACGGTCCAACCGGTCAGCCGGAACAGCACGAAGATGGCCACGGCGGCGATCAGCAGGAACCAGCCAATGGCGCGCTGGCCGTGCGGAATCACCACGGCAGCGGCCAGCAGCGGGCCGATGGCCGAGCCGGTATTGCCGCCGACCTGGAAGGTGGACTGCGCGGTGCCGAAACGCCCGCCCGAGGCCATGCGCGCCACGCGCGAGGCTTCCGGGTGGAACGTGGCCGAGCCCACGCCCACCACGGCGGCGGCCAGCAGCAGCATTTCGTAACTGCTGGCCATGGCCATCATGCCGATGCCGACGAACGTGGCGATCATGCCGGAGGGCAGCAGGTAGGGCAGCGGGCGCTTGTCCGTGTACATGCCCACCCACGGCTGCAGCAGCGAGGCGGTGAACTGGTAGACCAGCGCGATGGTGCCGATCTGGCCGAAGGTCAGCGCGAACTGGCTCTTGAACATCGGGTACACGGCCGGCAGCACGGCCTGGATCATGTCGTTGAGCAGGTGCGCGAACGCGGCGGCACCCACGATGCGGATCGCAAAGCCCTGGTGGGCGGGATCGGAAGCGGCGGGCAGTACCGGCGAAGCAGGGACGGCGGGCGAAGCGGACGGCGGGGTTTCTGTGCTCATGGGACCATTGGAACTACAGCTGCGGTCCCGGCCGGCCACGCCGCCAGGGTGTGGCGCGTGCTCCAGCCTGGACCTGGTGGGGGACAAGCGGAGCACGAGGGTAAGCCGGACGCACGCTGCCGTCTCGCGCGATAGGGACCACTATCGTCGCGTTAGGGACATCACGCATGATGGCGGCATGAGAATCCGCTACGCCGCGTTGTTGCTTGCCATCCTGACGACCCATGCCGAAGCGGGACCGCTTCTGGAGCCCGGCATTTACCAGCTTTCGCCCGAGGCGCCCCAGGCAGAAACGGCAGCACCGCCGGCCGCAGGCGAAATCCAGCAGGACCTGCTTGCCACCGCGATTCCCGACGCGGCGAAGGTGCGCTACGCCTTCGTGTCGCGCGATCCGGGCGAGGCGTTGAACAAGCTGGTATTCGTCACCGATGCGGCGTACCGCTACGACATCAACAGCGCCAACCGGCTGTGCCCGGCCTATGCGTTTCCCGATTGGAACGAACGTTCCGAGGCGCAGCCGTTCTGCCGCACCAACATTGGCAGCGCGGACAGCGAGGCGGCGCTGGCCTGGACCGAACGCGGCTTCACGCTGCGCTGGGCCGACCAGAAAACGCTGATCCGTACCGAGCAGGTTCCCGCCAGCCGCAACCCCACCCCGGATGAGATCGGCGCCTGCGCGGTGGGCGGTGTGTGTGCGCCCGACGCTTACGGCAGGTCTGTGCACCACTACCAGGTCACCCACTATCGCGACGGGTTCGCCCTGCAGGCGCCACGACCCTACATCGACGTTTTCGCGGCGACCGTGGACACCCCGGTCTACCGAAGCGCCGGGGATGGCATGGCATCCGGCACGCTTGCCGCGGGGCGCTATGCCGGTGTGCTCAGCAGGGGCGCCGAATGGATCGGCATCGAGGAAGTGGCGGCAGACGGCGCGGCGACGCCCGGCTGGATCCGTCGGGATGATCTTGCCGCCGGGGATGTGCGTATTCCCCAGCAGGCAACCACCGACCACCTGCGTTTCGTGCTGGTCGTTGCGCCTGCCGACGACGATCAAGCAGTGCTGCAGGCCATCGACATCCTGGACGCCACGACCGGCCTGCGCCGGCAGATCCTGCGCGACATCGATGCCGAGCCGCTGAGCGCCGGCCCGGACGTGGTGCAGCTGGTGGACGCCAACTTCGACGGCTGGCCGGACCTGAGCGTACCCGGCTACGCCGGCGGGGCAGGCCCGAACGCTACGCGGAACCTGTACCTGTTCGACCCGGCGGCCCAGGCCTTCGTGTTCGAGCCAACGCTGTCGAGCCTGCCACAGCTGGCCATCGACCCCGCCACGCGGACCCTCATCTCCGCCTCGCGCGGCGGCTGCTGCTCGCACGCAACGGAAACCTACCGTTATGTGGACGGGCAGCTGCAGCAGGTGGCCAGCTGGGAGGAATCGCTCTCGCCCGATGGCGAACACCTGCAGACGACGGAGGGCACGCTGCGCAACGGAGCGATGAAGTACCGCACCCGCACGCGGAAGCTGCCCGCCGACTGGCGCTGAGCACATCAACCGCCCGTCACGCAGGCGGTGGCAGGATACCGGTTGCATTCCCCTCAGGAGACAGCCGTGTCCACAACCGCCGTCGTGACCCGCCACTGGGTCATCCATCCTTTCCATGCCGCCGTGCTCGGCGGCGTGCTGCCGCTGTTCCTCGGCGCGCTGCTGGCCGATTACGCGTACTGGAACACCTACGAAATCCAGTGGAGCAACTTCGCCTCCTGGCTGCTGGTCGGGGCGATGGTCATGACCACGCTGGCGCTGTTGTGCGGCCTGGTGGGCCTGGTGCGCGGCAGCCGTAACGGCGTCTACGTCATCGTGCTGGCGGTCACCTGGATCGTGGGCTTCATCAACTCGCTGCACCACGCACGCGATGCCTGGGCGATCATGCCGGCTGCGCTGCTGTGGTCGGTGATCGTCACGGTGCTGGCGTTGATTGCCACCTGGCTTGGTTTCTCCAGTGTGCGCGTGCGCGTGGGAGGTGTCCTGTGAACCGCGCCCCGAAGGTAATCGCACTTTCCGTACTCGCCGTGGCCTTGGCCGCTTGCAGTGGCAAGGCCCCGGAGCTGCAGCAGCTCGGCGCCAACCCGGAACTGCCCAAGCCCCATCGCGGCGTGATGCCGGACATGACCATTGCCCAGCCGACGGCGTGGGGCGATACCGTGCCCACCGTGCCGGCCGGTTTCAAGGTCGCGGCAATCGCCACCGACCTGGCCATTCCGCGCCAGACCCTGGTGCTGCCCAACGGCGATATCCTGGTGGCCGAAGGTCGGGGCGGCAGCGCGCCCAACCTCAAGCCGAAGGATGTGATTGCCGGCAAGATCAAGGCCAAGGGCAATACGCAGGTGAAGAGCGGCAACCGCCTGACCCTGCTGCGGGATGCCGATGGTGACGGCGTGTATGAGCTGAAGACGGTGTTTGCCGACAAGCTCAATGCCCCGTACGGGCTGGCCCTGGTGGGCAACGCCCTTTACGTGGCCAACCAGGATGCGCTGGTGCGCTTTGACTACGCCGAAGGCCAGACCAAGGCCAGCGGTGCGCCGACCAAGGTGACCGACCTGCCGTCGGCCATCAACCACCATTGGACCAAGTCGCTGGCCGCCAGCGCCGATGGCAGCCACCTGTACGTGGGCATCGGCTCCAACAGCAACATCACCGAACGCGGCATGGCGGCGGAGATCGATCGCGCCCAGGTGTGGGAGATCGATGCGCAGACCGGTGCGCACCGCACCTACGCCAGCGGCATCCGCAATCCCACGGCACTGGCCGTACAGCCCGGCACCGGCACGTTGTGGGCGGTGGTCAACGAACGTGACGAAATCGGGCCCAACCTGGTGCCGGATTACCTCACCTCGGTGCGCGACGGCGGCTTCTATGGCTGGCCCTACAGCTACTGGGGCAAGCACGTGGACCGCCGGGTGATGCCGCAGAACCCGGAGAAGGTGGCGTCCGCGCTGACCCCGGACTTCGCGCTGGGCTCGCACGTGGCCGCGCTGGGCGTGGCGTTCGCCAACCCGGCGGTGGGCGGCAACTTCACCGACGGTGTCTTCGTCGGCCAGCACGGCAGCTGGAACCGCAATCCGCCGGTCGGCTACAAGGTGGTGTTCGTGCCGTTCCGTGATGGCAAGCCCGCCGGCGAAGCGATCGATTTCGCCACTGGCTTCCGCGGCGATGACGGCAAGACCCGCGGCCGCCCGGTGGGCGTCAGCGTCGATCCGCGCGGTGCGGTGATCGTGGCCGATGACCTGGCCAACACCATCTGGCGGATCACGCCAACCGCAGCTCCCGCCACGCCAGCCGCACCGCCTTCGGCAACTCCGTCGACGCCTTCGGCCCCGACGCCTTAAAGCCACGCCCTGCGTGGCTGCTCCGACCCTGAAACGCGCCTGCGGCCCAACGCCGCAGGCGCGATGGTGATCAATCAGGCCGCATCCAACGCCGCCTGCTTCCGCACCTGGCGCACGGCAACCGCCGGCGCAGCACCATTCCCGCGTTCCAGCAACAACGGCGAGGGCAGCGCGCACGCCGGATGCATGCGGCTGAAACCGTAGATGGCACCCGCCAGCCCGATCATCAGCCCGGGCGTGAACGCGGCGCGGGTCAGCCCGCCGACCATGCCGTTGTGCTCTTCGATGGAAGAGATGATCTCTGCAGCGGCCGTGTCGACCGGGTAGGGGCACCCTTCCGGGTCCAGCGCCGCCGCACGCACCAGCAGTTCGCGCGTGGACAGATCGCCATGGCACAGCGTATGGCTGAAACCCCATTTGCCGCTGGCATCGGCCACCGCGCGCCGCAGCATGCGCAGGAACCCGGAGTGTCCGGTCCGCGCCAGCAGGTCGGCCGCGGCCAGCCCGATGCCCACGCTGCCGTGGCACCAGGTGGGGAAGTTCTTCTGCCCCTCCTTGAGGTGGATATCGCGCCAACGCCCGGTGCCGGGCTCGTAGAGCGCGTCCTGGAACGCAAACGCGCCATCGGCAAGCGACTGCCACTCACGGCGCTCCTGCGCGCTGCCCGCGTCGGTCAACGCCAGCCGTGCCAGCGCCCAGCCGATGCCCATCGCACCGTGCCCGAAGCCGCCGATGGGCTGCTCGAACTGCGGCGTTGGCCAGCGCACGCCGTCAGCGTCGTCACTGGCGGTGGCCTGCAGGCGGCGCGCGGCGTCTGCGGCAATATCGAGCCAAGCGTTCTCGGCAGTGGCTTCGCTCAGCCCGATCAGCGGCACGATCGCGCCCGCCACCCCGTCAAGCAGTTCGGCCTTGGGGACAGCCTCGAATCCGGTTGCACGCAGTCCCTCGGCCGTTGCGCGCGCGAGCTCCAGCAGGTCCGGGCGCTGCAGCAGGTCGTGCAGCGCCAGCAGCGTCCAGATCCGCGAGCCGGCGCCGACCAGGCCACCGCCCGCATCGGCCGGGTCGCGGCGGCACATGGTCACGAACACCTGGGTGGCACCGTGCATGGCCTCCTCCAGGCCCTCCACGACATCGGCCCGGCCGGCCTGCACCTCGCGCCAGTAGCCTGCGAGGCTGAAGGCGATGCCGCCCAATCCGAAGTAGAGGTCGGGCTGCACCGGCTGCACGGTCCAGCCGGTGCGGGTGATCTCCGGAGTGATCCAGGTCATGCTGCCGTCGGCGCCACGAATCGACAGCCGGATCAGGTTGTCGACCGCGGCGGCGGCCTGCTGGCGGCGGCGCGCTTCCAGGTCGCGCGCGTGTGCTGCCGTGGCGGCATAGGAATAGCCCTCGCGGGCTTCGGCGCGCGCCAGCGCATGCTCGTTGAGGTCGGTGGCCACCAGCGTGCTGCGGATGGTCACCTCTTCCAGATCGATCCGCATGTCCCGCCAGCCTGCCACGACGGTGTCGATGCGTGCGGCATCCAGCACTGAAGTGAAGATGGGAATGTCGCCATGGCGCATCGCATCGATCTCGCCCCGCACCGTCACCGGGTCGGCCGACGCGGCCGGCGCCACGGCGGCGTTCCTGACCAGCAGGTCCGTCGCGGTGGCCACCGCCCGCGTCTCGTCATGCAGGGATGCCGGGTGCCACAGCATGCGACCGAGTTCGGCGTAGGCCATGGTCGGCCGGCGTACATCACGCACCTCGCAGCCAACGGAGCTGCGCACCAGCGTGTCCCGTTCGCCGCTCGCCTCCA
>NZ_JAGXKC010000240.1:0-378 GCF_019091045.1 Stenotrophomonas sp. GbtcB23
AAACCTGCGTAGACGTCTGGCAGGGCTTCGCAGCTAAACTTCCATCAACAAACGCTTCAGAGGGGCCATAAATGTGGACCAGCGGTGTCGCAGTAGTAATTCCCTGTCATAGGGTGACGAGGCATATCCTGCCGCTGTTGGAGCGGATAGGTCCTCTGGTAGATCGGATCTACTGCGTGGATGACTGCTGCCCGGACGGCAGCGGTGATCTGGTGGAACGCGCCTGCGGCGACCCCCGGGTGGTGGTTGTGCGCAACACAGTAAACCTTGGTGTTGGCGGGGCCGTCATGCACGGCTACGAGTGCGCCATGGCTGATGGTGCAACGGTCATGGTGAAGCTGGACGGCGACGGTCAAATGGATCCATCTCTGATCGACG
>NZ_JAGXKC010000241.1:0-373 GCF_019091045.1 Stenotrophomonas sp. GbtcB23
TGGACCGGCGACCACACGGTCGGGAAACTCAGGAGATGAAGGATGGGTAGATTGCAGGGCAAAGTAGCTATCGTCACTGGTGCCGCACAGGGCATGGGTGCACCACAAGTGCGCAGTCGCGTTGCGGAAGGCGCAAAGGTCGTTTTTACTGACACCAATGCCGAGGGGGGACAAGCACTTGCCTCCGAGCTGGGTGAGAGCGTGCGCTTCGTCCAGCAGGACGTTACAAGCTGGGACGCCTGGCAGAATGTGGTGGCCGAAGCTGAGGCTGTATTTGGCAACGTCAGCATTCTGGTCAACAACGCAGGCATTCTGGGGCCCATCGCCAAGACTGCTGACATATCGGAAGCGGATTTCCTCAAGGTCTGTGCGA
>NZ_JAGXKC010000242.1:0-372 GCF_019091045.1 Stenotrophomonas sp. GbtcB23
CGACTTCTTCTTTCTGCCGTCCTACGCTTCCAAGCCGGAGCTCGGCACGCCGGTTCTCGGCGCGGGCACGCTGATCGCCATCACCAAGGATTCGCCCGCCGCAAAGGCCTTCATCGAATTCCTGAAAACGCCGATCGCCCATGAGGTATGGATGGCGCAGGCGGCGTTCCACACGCCGTACAAGGGTGTCAATCTCGATGCCTATGCCAACGAGCCTTTGAAGAAGCAGGGGCAAATTCTCACCTCCGCCACCACCTTCCGGTTTGACGCTTCCGTCCTGATGCCGGGCAAGATCGGTGCCGGCGCGTTCTGGACCGGCATGATCGTCTAGGGCGGCGGCACGGGCGCCAAGACGGTCGCGGCCGAGATCCA
>NZ_JAGXKC010000243.1:0-371 GCF_019091045.1 Stenotrophomonas sp. GbtcB23
CATCCTCTGGAACTCGCAGGCGCCAATACCGTCCAGGCTTCACCCACACCACTGAATTCGCGTTGAGCTTTCGAAAGGCGGTGAGCAGTGAGGTGGAAAGGACAACATTCCCGTCGGCGTTTTCCCGAAGGAACTCGTCGCTACCTGCTTTAACTAAGTGATCCACTACGTCGACTTGGTACAGACAGCCCTCAGCTTTTAGAGCTGCTTGCATCCACTCCGTGGCCTCATCAATCCTCTCTTCTCATCCTCTGGGACCGGATCAAGCATTTCTTCGGCAAAGAAGCCCACTTCAAGCTTCTTTCCGGCAAACCACTTACACCGGTAGCTCGCACCTGGCGGCCCGCTGTGCACCTCGTACACGGCCATGT
>NZ_JAGXKC010000244.1:0-371 GCF_019091045.1 Stenotrophomonas sp. GbtcB23
ATTCGAGCTCCCCCACCAGTTGCCATCGTCCACGCGCCGGTGCAGGCGCAGGACCTCGGTGCTATCCAGCAGCGGCGAGTTGGGCTGCACGAAGGGTGCGGTGCCGACGGAGTGTCAGCGGAAATCGGGCGGGAGCATGACCCCAAGGGTACGGAACGAGATCTCAGCGGCCGCGACAACCGGCTCCAAAAGATCGCGCTTGACAAACATCGAATTCCGAACATATCCTAAATTACAAACCCCGGAAATGGAACATTCAAATGTCTGATCCGACAAGTCCTAGAGCGGCCTCCGCCGATCTTTGCGAGTCCCGCCTTGAGGTAGGGGCAGGTCTGATGCTTGAAGTACTGGAGCGGGCAGCGGAAGCGACC
>NZ_JAGXKC010000245.1:0-368 GCF_019091045.1 Stenotrophomonas sp. GbtcB23
GTCAGCGTTTAGCCTCTGAGTTCCGCTCAATGAGGTTCGTTATCCATGGTCTTCTCCCCAGGCTCACCCATTCGCCACACTTGGCTCTATTGCATCGTCCTGTTGCTGGCACCACTGCTTGCGCACGGCACAAACCGGGCTTACACAGTTGAGTCACCGGACGGAGTCAAAATCGCCGTTCAAGAGGCGGGGAATCCTCAGGGGCAGCCCATCATCTTTGTGCACGGGTTGCTGGGTAGTCACCTCAGCTGGGAAAAACAGGTTAATAGCCCTGAGCTGCAGCGCTACCGGTTGATCACCTTTGATCTGCGCGGACATGGCCTGTCCGACAAGCCAGTGGAGCTGGACGCTTACCGCGAGGGCCGTCG
>NZ_JAGXKC010000246.1:0-368 GCF_019091045.1 Stenotrophomonas sp. GbtcB23
GTGATGGGGGTAGGGTTGCCGGAAAGCCGTGGCCTGGGAGGCCCCTGACGATGCGGTGCGGCCGCCCCCCGGCGGCCTCCGGTGAGAGATGATCCCCCTATGCATTCGCTGCTATAAGAGCCACCATGAACATAACCTTCATGCGATGTACGCATGGATCGAGGATGCATGGACCGGTTTTTGCTTATGACCTGCTTTGCCCGCGCCGAGGAGACAGGCAGCTTTTCCGCCGCCGGGCGTGACCTGGGGCTGGGCCAGCCGAATGTCAGCCGCCATGTCGCCGCACTGGAGCAGCATCTGCAGACACGGTTACTCAACCGCTCCACACGAAAACTGGTGCTCACCCCGGAAGGCGAGCGCTATTACGC
>NZ_JAGXKC010000247.1:0-365 GCF_019091045.1 Stenotrophomonas sp. GbtcB23
CGCCGATGGTAGTGTGGCTCAAGCCATGCGAGAGTAGGTCATCGCCAGGGTTTACACCCCGAAAACCCCGCTGCAGACGCAGTGGGGTTTTCCTTTTTTTGCAAGCACATGCTTTTTACATGCACTTGCAGCAACAACTTCAAGAAGAACTTCAAGTTCCCCTCACAAGTTGTTGACAGATTCGAAAAGCCTGACATAATAGGCGGCTCGCAACGACGAAAGGCCCTCGGGTCTTCCGGGCATCACGACCAACGGTCGTGATCTACCACCAGGTAGGTATCGACGGTCAGTCGATACGCAAAACACCTCGAAAAAAGGTGTTGACGAAGCGGAAAAGCCAGCTATAATGGGCGGCTCGCAACGAC
>NZ_JAGXKC010000248.1:0-363 GCF_019091045.1 Stenotrophomonas sp. GbtcB23
GGAAGCGGGTGCATCATCGCGGCCGATCGACACGGAAGAACTGCAGATCGCGTACATGCCGTTCGAACTTCCGATCTGACGTTTCGGCCTGCGCGAGCCGCAGTGGCTGTTTGCGAACAAGCCCGACAGTGCGCGCAAGGTGACGTTCCTGATGCTGGGCAAGGTCATGAGCGGCGAAGAGCGCGCGGAACAACAACGGGAAGATGAACTGGGGCGCCTGAGTCGCGCCATTCCGCTGTACCTGGCGGAAAGCGCCTACGAGTGGACATCCCTGCACGCCCACTCCCTGGCCGCAGTGGTCAGGGGTGGCGGGCCGGTGCTGTTCGGTGCGCAGGACGAGGCCGGCGAACGCGATACCGCGGC
>NZ_JAGXKC010000249.1:0-363 GCF_019091045.1 Stenotrophomonas sp. GbtcB23
GATGTCGTCGAAGCCCTTGTCTGTATCGATCCAGATACCCATGGCTCAGGCGAACCTTAAAAGCGGCGCGGCCTTTTCGGCCGGCAGGTCGAAGGAGAGGTCGCTGCCCAGCGCATGCGACGACACGCTCGCGTCCACTTCGGCCTTGAGCGGGCCGAAGGGCGTGTCGAGCAGATATTCACTGGAGTCGCCGGCAAAGGATGTGCCGCGCACGGTACCCCTGAAAGGACCTGCTCCCAGGGTCACCATACGCGGCCGCCAGGCCAGACCCGCCGCTGAAGGGGCCGGACCCGATAGGTCGATCAGACCGCTGCTGGTCTTCATCTTCCCCTGTTCGATCGGGAAGATGTTTTCGAAACCGTC
>NZ_JAGXKC010000025.1:0-61091 GCF_019091045.1 Stenotrophomonas sp. GbtcB23
ATGGCAGCGCGATGGTTCCCGGTGCACGGCTCGCGCGAGGTCGTGCTGGATCCTGACCGCAGGCTCGGACAACCCATTCTGACCCGCTTCGGGGTGCCCACCGCTGCGATCGTGGATTCACTCAGGCCAAGGGGCAGCAACGCCCGACATGTCGCCCGGATCTACGAGATTCCGGAGGCCGCCGTGCATGTGGCAGTGGCTTACGAGCGGCAGATCGCGTCTTGAAAGCACAGGTCGACGTGAATCTCCCCTCTTCCCTGGCAAGATCGATAGACCCTGTCGCGCGTGAACACGACCACGAGGTGGTTCATGTGCGGGACTTCATCAGTGCTGGAACGTCGGATATCGCGTTGTTCCACATCGCGGTGGAACAAGGCGTCCAGGTCCACGTCACCCTGGATCAACACCATCGGCGCACGAAAGAGCGCGACGCCATCCAGCATCTTGGGTTGATCGTCTTCGTGCTTTCCAAAGGCTGGAACACGCTTGATCTCTACCATTCTGCTGCGCGCCTGCTTGAATGGTGGCCCGAGATGATGCGCAAGGCGGAGGACGCCGCCCCCGGCAGCATCTTCAAAGTGCCGCATCTGCGGGCGCCCCTTGGGCGCCTGACGCCGGTTCGTTCCACGCGCTAGGTCACGCGCTGCGTGATGCGGGTAATGCATAGCCGGGCAGAGCCCGGCTCCACGCGTTGGGTCAATACGTCCCGTCGAACGCGAAGATCGGCTTGCGCTGCTTCCACAGGCCGGCGGTGAAGTCCGGAAACTCCAGGGTCTGGAAGCTGTTGGCGATGGACTGCTCCGACAGCGGGGTGATCGCGCTCCAGGTGATGGCGTCGTAGATGTCGATCGGCATCGGCGCCTTGGCCTTCAGAGCTTCGACGAAGGCGTGGATCACGAACCAGTCCATGCCGCCGTGGCCCGCGCTGGCGGCGGTGTCGGCGTGCTGCTTCCACAGCGGGTGTTCGTACTGATCCTGGTAGGCCTTGAACGGTTCCCACTTGTGCGGAGGGCTGCGGCCTTCGATGTGGATGGACTGGTTCACGTCCATCCACAACCCCTTGGTGCCCTGCACGCGGAAGCCCATCGAGTACGGGCGCGGCAACGAGGTGTCGTGCTGCAGCAGGATGGTTTCGCCGTTCTCGCAGGCCAGCGTGGTGGTGACGATGTCGCCGAGCTTGAAGTTCACCTTGGTGCTGGGGTGGGTGGTGCCGCCACTCTTGGCCACGGTGTATTCGTGCAGGCCGCGCGCCTTGCTGGAGAACGCGTTGATATGGGTGAAACGGTTGCCGCGGTTGATGCCGGTATACATGGCGCACGGGCCGATGCCGTGGCTGGGGTACAGCTCGCCGTTGCGGTCCACCGAATGCTGGGTGCGCCAGCGCGCTTCGGACCACGCATGCGGGCCGAATTCCACGCCGCTGTCATACGGCTGGGCGGGATCGCCGGAGTTGAACTTCACCCCACGCAGGTCGTGCTGGTAGCCGGCCTGCAGGTGCACCAGCTCACCGAACAGGCCGTTGCGCACCATCTGCAGGGTCGCCATCACGTCGCGGCGGTAGCAGACGTTCTCCAGCAGCATGTACGGGGTGCCCGTGGAAAGCTGGGTCTTGAGGACGTCCCAGTGGTCCTGCAGGGTGATGCCGGCGACCACTTCACAACCCACCGCGATTTTGGCCTGCATGGCGGCAATCGCCATCGGGGCGTGATACTCCCACGGCGTGGCGATGATCACGCCATCCAGGCCGCGCTGTTCGAGCAGGCGCTTCCACGCGTTGCGGTCGCCGTCCTGGCCGTAGGCGGTGGGCGCCTTCCTGCCGGCCTTGGCCACCATGTCCATGCCGCGCTTGAGCATGATCGGTTCAATGTCGCACAGCGCGACCACGTCAACGTCGTCGCGGCGGACCAGCTCCTTCAGCAGCACCTGGCCACGCATGCCGGTGCCGATCAGGCCCAGGCGCAGCGTGCGCCCGCGTGCCCAGGCCGGCGTTTCCGGCAGCAGGCTGGTGGCGGCCAGGGCCGCACCGGCGGCAATGAATTCCCTACGCTTCATGGAACGTTACTCCCTTTGGAAGCGCGCCGGCCGGGACCGGCGCGCTGGAACAATCAGAACTTGTAGCCGACCTGCAGACTGTAGCTGCGGCCGAAGATGCTGGCATAGTCACTGGAGTCACCCAGGAAACTGTTCGGGTCGTAGAACGGCAGGCGGTTGAACAGGTTCTTGACCGTGAAGCCCAGGCTCCAGTGGTCATCCGGGCGCCAGCCGACGCTCAGGTTGGCGGTCCACCACGACGGCACGCCATCGCACTGGGCCGGATTCACCGGCAGCGAGCCGGCGGTGCAGGTGTCCGGGTTGTTGTCTTCGGCATCGACGCGGTCCCACGCCCACTTGGTGCCGCCCACATAGTTGACGAAGAAGCTGGTGGTGACCTGCTTGTAGGACCAGTCGGCATTGAGCGTGGCACGCATGCGCGGGTTGCCGTAGTAACCGATGGTGTTGCCGTAGTACCAGCGATCGGTGTCGTCGATGTAGGCTTCCTTGCGCCGCGCGATGGTGGCGGCCACGCCAATGTTCAGCGCGCCCCACTCACCGAGCATGAAGCGACCGCGCGCGTCGATGTCGAAACCGTCCACCAGGGTGCGGCCCTGGTTCTTGTACTGGCCCACCACGGCGGCCACGTTGCCCACGCTGTAACCGGGCAACGCGCCCGGGCAGCTCACGCCGCTGGCCGGGTCGGCGCACATCTGCGCAAGCGCAGCCTCGGCCGCCCGATCGGAGTCGCTGATCGGGTTGCGGGTCATCGACAGGATGTCCTGTTCCTTGCTGTAGTCCGGCGCGGCGATCTCGTTGCGGCGGTAGATGAACCAATAGTCGGCCGAGATCGACATCCAGCTCGCCGGCTCGTACACGAAACCCAGCGTGGAGATCTTGGCCTTCTCCGGCTTCAGGTCCGGATTGGGCTGGGTCATGCGCGCCACGGTACGGCTGCAGTCGGCGTTGAGCAGCGAGTTGCCCAGGTCCACGTCCCCCGGGCGGTTGGACTGGCGCAGCAGGTTGGCGATGGCATTGGTCTCATCGCAGCGGATGTCGTCTTCAAAGCCACCGAGCTGGGCGAACACGCCGCCGGTACCCGCTTCGGCCAGGCTGGGCGCCCGGAAGCCTTCGGAATAGGTGCCGCGCAGCAACAGCTGCGGCAGCACCTGGTACTTCAGGCCGATCTTCGGGGCCAGGTTGGCGCTGAAGTTCGGGTACTTGTCCACGCGCAGCGCGGCATCCAGTTCCAGCTTGTCGGTGAGCGGGGCCACGGCTTCGGCGAACAGCGCGTAGGTGTTGCGCTTGCCATCGAACCACGAGCCGCCCTGCTGGGTGATCAGGCCATTGGCGGCGTCTTCGTTGCCCGGGGTGTAGAACGTTTCGCGGGTGGCATTGAAGCCGAACGCGGCGCGCACGTCGCCGGCCGGCATGCTGAAGAGCGGGCCTTCGATCTTGCCGTCCAACGTATGCAGGCGCGTCCACGACTGGATGTCGAAGGTGGGGTATGCCTCGCGGATCAGCTTGGCGTTGGCGTCACTGATGACGCCGAACTGGTAGGCCGGATTGTCGGAGATGATCACCCGCCCGGTGCCCGGGTCGATGGTGTAGGGTCCAAACGCGCGCTCGAATCCTTCCAGGTTCACGTTGACGGTCTGGTAGGTGACCGAATGGCTTCCGGCGGTGGCGAACGCGGTTTCCCAGTTCCAGTCGTCGCCCAGGGCACCGCGCAGGCCGGCCAGCACCCGGTAGCTCTGGTCGGTGTTGCGCTGGCCGAAGTGGCCATCGCCTACATCCTGCATCAGGTAGTTCAGGCCCACCACGCCGCCCATGAGCGCCTTCAGTTCCGGGCTGGCCAGGTTGTAGACGTTGTTCGGTCCCAGATACGGCGTGCGGAACTGGTTGACCACGTTGCCGGTGTTGCGCGAGTACCAGCTGGACGGATTGCCGGTCGTGGTGTTGTAGGCAGAGGGCGTACCACCGTTGGCAGTCAGGTCGATGTCGGTGTAAGTGACCTCGGCGAAGGCTTCGGTGCTGTCGCCGATCAGGAAGTGCGAGCTGATGTACGCCGTGGCGCGCTCGGTCTTTGCACCCGCGTCGACTTCGCGGTTCATCCATTGTTCCCACGCGCAGCTTGTGCCGGCGGCCTGGGTGATGGGAGTGGTGCAGCCGGGCGCCGCTTCCTGGCGGCGCGCGTTGGTCACCGGATCGAACGCGAAGTAGGTGCCCGGGTTGAACTCACCCGGTCGGCTGCCGACGCCCAGGCGGAAGTTGCTGATGTAATTGGGGTTGTTGACGTAGAACTGGCTGGGCCGCTTGTCGTAGAAGTCGCTGATCGGAATCGCGTTGCGGCGATACAGGTTCACCGAGGCGTAGACGTTGTAGCGGTCTTCGTCCAGATCACCGAAGCCGGCAGTGATGCTGCCCTGCTGCTCGCCGTAGGAATCGATGCGCGAGGACTTGTCGGCGGTGATGTTGATCTCCGCGCCCTGGTAGGAGCGTTTGGTGATCACGTTGATCACGCCGGCCACCGCGTCGGTGCCGTACACGGCCGAGGCGCCGTCGGTCAGCACTTCCATGCGTTCGATGGCAGCGGCTGGAATGGCGTCGATGTTGACGAACTGGGTCTGGAACCCGGCCGGCGCACCGTAATACGACAGCCGCCGACCGTTGAGCAGCACCAGCGTGCCCTGCGCGCCGAGGCCGCGCAGGTTCGCCTGCGAAGCGCCGTCGGAACCGGTGAACAGCGAGCGCGAATCCTGCTGCCCCGGGCGTGCGGCGGGCAGGTTGTCGAGCACCTGCAGCAGCGTGCGCGCGCCCATGTTCTCGATGTCCTGCTTGCTGATCACCTGCACCGGCGAGGAGGTTTCCACATCGCTGCGGCGGATGTTGGAGCCGGTGACCTGCACGCGCGCAAGTTCGGTGGCGTTGGCTTTCGCCTTTGCATCAACGGGCGTGTCGTCGTCCTGGGCAAACGCCGGACCGCTCACGGCCAGGGCAAGCCCCAGCGCGACGGACAAGGGTGTAGCGGGGATGCGGCGATGGCGATGGCGTTCGTTCAACATCTTTGGCTCCTTGTGCTTCCGCAGCGTGGGGCTGCCTGGGTGGGTTTTTTCGGGCAACAGTCACCCGCACCACGGCCGGCGGGCCGTAGTCGGGAAACGGTGGGGAATTCTGTTTTTCGGTACGTCCCTGGGTTACGGCGACACGATGGTGGCGGTATCGCCCTCCTGTCCGATCAGTGCGGCGTTGGCCCAGTTGCCACACACCTGTGCGGGCTGCATGCCTTGTGCGCCCAGCGTGCGCAGGCTCAGGCGCTGCAGGCCGCGGATGTCCAGTTCGGGCTTGACCACGCCCGGTGCCTTCACCAGGCCGCTGTCGTAGAGCAGGCGGTCATCACCCCAGACCTGGAACTGCATGCCGCCGGCGCTGCGGCACGCATCGTCGATGCCCAGGTCCGCGCGCAGCAGGCGCCACTGGCCCTGCAGCTGCAGGTCGATGCGGCTGGCTGGGCCCACGCCCAGGCCACGGCGGAACAGCAGGCCGTTCATGCGCATGGGTTGCCCGCCCTGGAAGGCGAGGTCGGCGCGCACCTGTGCGTTGGCCGCGGCCGGCAAGGTCAGTTCGGACAGGTAGCGCTGCTGCGCCGGGCGCTCTGCAACCTGGTGTTCCAGGATCTGGAACGTGGACAGGGTGATCGGACCGACATCACGCGGTTGCAGTGCATCCACCGCACGCGCGACGTTGCCCTGCGCGGCGGTGACCATCGGGTCGCTGCCAGCGGCCCCATCGCCGTCCGGGTTCTGCACGCTGAGCACGCGGAAGCGCAGCAGGCGGCCGGCACGGGCGGGGAAGTCGATCTGCTGCAGATCCTGCTTCAGCGCCAGGCGGCCGCGCTTGATCGGCTCGCCCCATTCGCCATTGGTGTCGGCCAGGTAGATTTCGTAGTCGCGGATCTGCCCGCTCTTCCAGTGCTGGTCATTGCGGGGTGCCAGTGCGATGCCGTCGATCAGGCGGCGCTCGCCGAAGCCGATCACCCATTCGTGGGCGCCGGTGCGCACGGCCTGGTTGCGCACGGTGCGGAACCAGGTGGCCGGGTCGTCGTCGAATGCCTTTTCCAGTTCGTAGCCGCGCTCTTCGGCCGGGCGGTTGACCACCAGCAGGCTGTCGGCCGGCAATGCGCGGCCCAGCACCGGTGCGGCGGGGAACACATCATCGGCAGCTGCCGGTGCCTGCGCGATATCGAGCTGGAAGGCCAGCGGCTGGCGGATATCGGTGGGTACGGTACGCACATGCACGGTGCCGCGGCGTTCGCCTGCATCGAAGTACCAGCCTTCCGGCGCGGCCTGCCACGCGGCGGCATCTGTGAGCATCGGCAGCACGCGGCCGTCAAGACTGACCGCTGCCGGCTTCTGCCGGCTGAGTATGCGCAGCGCGTAACGGCGCTGTGCCAGCTGCCCCTGGTACTGACCGCGCACGCCGTCGATGTTCACCTGCACCCGGCCACTGCCCTGTGCCGGGGCATGCATGGTGACCTGCTGCTGGCTGGATTCGCCCTTCTCGTAGCGGCGCGTGTTGCCGTCGTCTTCGTACAGCGTGTACTGCGAGCTGCCCTGCGGGTAGAGGTCGAAGGTGACCTCATCCAGCGGCTTCTGGCCGTCGTACAGCATCTCCGGGTACATCGGCACGATGGCACCGGCCCGCACGAACACGGGGATTGTTGCCAGATCGACCGGCCGGTCCAGCTGACGGCCTTCCGCACCGGCCTGCAGCGCGCGGCCATCCCAGTAATCGATCCAGCGGCCCTGCGGCAGGTGGATGTCGCGGCGCCAGCCACGGCTGGCGGCCTGGCTGCGGTACACCGGCGCCACGAGCAGGTCGCGGCCGAGCAGGAACTGGTATTTCCAGGTTTCGTTCCAGGCGTTGGGGTCCTGCGGGTAATCCCACATCAGCGCGCGCAGGATCGGCGCGCCGGTCATCGCCGCGTCGTGTGCCAGCCCGTACATGTACGGGGTCATGCGCATTTTCAGCTTGAGGTAATCGCGGTTGACGCTGCGGTAGGGCTCGTCGAACCACCACGGGTGCTTGCGCGCACTGCCCGACCAGCCCGACATGCCCATCAGCACCGGGGTGAAGCTCTTCCACTGCAGGTCGCGGGTGAACGTTTCGGCGCTGCCGCCGAAGATCGCATCCACATCGCCACTGGCGTAGACCATGCCCGAAAGGCCCGATCCCACCAGGGTGGGAATGTGCCAGCGGATGTAATCCCAACTGCTGCTCTGGTCGCCGGTCCAGGCGACCGCATAGCGCTGGATGCCGGCCCAGCCCATCACCGTCCACAGGAACGGGCGCGAATCGGAGTTGTGCAGGATGCCGTTGAACGCGGACTGGTTGGCATCCATCGCGAACTGGTAGCCCTTGCCGGTCCAGGCCACGTCCAGCTTCTGCACGCGGCTGCCGGCGGTGCCGACTTCCCAGGCGATCTTGTCCACGCCGTTCTCGGTCCACAGCCCGGTCTTGAAGCCGTAGCCAGCCAGGCCCTTCACCGTTTCCGGCAAGGCCTTGTAGCCGCAGCCGTAGCCGTCGTTGGGCAGGATCCAGCCGCCGGGCATGTCGTGCTCGCGGTACTGTTTTGCCAGGCTGTCGACCACGTCCGGGGTGGTACCGGTGGGGCCATCGCTCCAGCCTTCGGGCACGCTGCCGGGCTTCTTGATGTTGTCGCCATCGTTGTAGCAGTCGGCATCGCCGTACGAGAACGCCCAGCGCGGCAGCAATGCGGCGCGCCCGGTCAGTGCGGTGTAGCGGTCCAGCAGCGCGGGCAGGCCGGCGCCGACGAAGTAGTAGGCATCGAAGCGGTCTTCGCGGTGCAGCAGCGTGGCCTGGTCGGCCTGGCGCAGGTCGTAGCTGCCATCGCTCCAGGTGTTGCGCAGCATGCCCCAGCCGCGTGAGCTGAGCAGCATCGGCGCCGGGTTGGGGCGGTCGCCCTCTTCCCAGCCACCGGAGTAGGAGACCTCCAGCTCACGCCCCTTGAAAGCGAAGCGCCCGTTCTGCTGGCCACCGCCGACGAACTGTTCGTCGGCCTGGCTGCTCAGGACCTGCACGCTCTGTGCGGTATCCAGGTCCAGCGGCTGCAGTTCGCGCCACAGCGGCACGTCCTTGCCGGCCTCGCGCCGGTCCAGTGCCAGGCGCAGCGGCTGGCGCTGGATGTGCAGCACCAGCGCATCGGTGCGGATGCGCACTTCGTTGCCGTCTTCTTCCAGCTGGAATGGCACGGCCGCAGTAGCCTGCGGCAGCACGATGGGGGCGGCCTTGTCGCCGGCCGGCAGCAGTTTGCCGGTGCGGCTGGCCTGCACGCGCAGCAGGTCGGGGCGCAGCAGGTCCACGCGCACGGTCATGCCGTTATCGGTGGTCAGCGTCCAGGCAGTGGCCGACGCGGCCGGCTCGGCACGTAGTGCGCTCAGGTTGCCCAACGGCGCTGCCAGCGCCGGCGTGGCGGCCAGCAGCGACAGAAGAGAGATGGCCAGTACGGTGCGTCGACAACGGGTAACCACTTCGCCCCCAAAGCCCGCGTTCGGCGGGTGTCCGAAACCAGTGCGGCCGACTATGGAGCAGGCGATCGAAAGATGTCAAGAAATTGAAAAGAAAAAAGATTAGGAATTCTATCAAAACGAAAGATGATGCAAAGCACCACTTTCTTTCTGCCGGCTGAATGCGATGATTTTTCCGTTGCAGAACGCGCAGATAGACACGGTCAATCGCGCAAGAACCGACAGCAATAGTGAGGAATGTGATCCATATATCTTATTTTAATCTTTCGATATTTGACATTTCGAAAGAAAACGCTGATCGTGCGGTCGCCCAACAGGAATAGCGAATGGACGTCACTCTGCTCCCCGATATGCCCGCCTGGCAGCGCCTGGGTGGCGCGCACACCGCAGAAGAGATCGCGCAGCAACCGGCCCTCTGGTCAGCGTTGGCCGACGTGCTGGAGGCCGCCCGCGAGCGCATCGACGCGTTCCTGGGTGACACGCTGCGCCAGCCGGGCCAGCGCGTGATCTTCACCGGCGCGGGCAGTTCGGGCTTCATCGCCGAGATGGTCGCCGACCAGATCAATGCGCAGTGGCCCGCAGACGTCCGCGCCATCCACACCACCAGCCTGCTCACCCACCCGGCGCTGTACCTGCAGCGCGACCGCCCGACCCTGCTGGTGTCGTTCGGGCGCAGCGGCTCCAGCCCGGAAAGCGTGGCGGCGGTGGACCTGGTGCGGGCGCAGGTGGACGACGCGCGCTTCCTGGACATCACCTGCAATGCCGATGGCGCGCTGGCACAGCGCGGCCAGGGCCGCAGCGACACGCTGTCACTGCTGATGCCGCCCGCCAGCTGCGACCGCGCCTTTGCCATGACCAGCAGCCTGAGCTGCATGCTGCTGGCCGCGTTGAGCGTGTTCGATGGCGCGCCGTGGGCCGAGCGCATCGCGCGCCTGCGCAGCTTGGCCGAGCGCGGTACGCAGGCCGTAAGCAACTGGGACGCGCCGGTCGCAGCGCTCGCGCGCACCGATATCTCGCGGGTGATCTACCTGGGCAGTGGCCCGCTGGAAGCGACCGCGCGCGAAGCGGCGCTGAAGGTGCTGGAACTCACTGCCGGCCGGGTGCTGGCGCTGGCCAACACCCCGCTCGGGTTCCGCCACGGGCCGAAATCCACGCTCAACGGCACCACGCTGGTGGTGGTGCTGCGCAGCGCGCAGCCGCTGGCGCGACGCTACGAGCAGGACCTGCTGGAAGAGCTGCGCCGCGATGGCATCGCCGCCCGCGTGATCTCGGTCGGCCCGGCCGGCAGCGACAGTGCCGATGGCGATTTCCTGCTTGAGGTACCTGCCCTGCCCGATCCGTGGCTGGCCCCGCTGTGGCTGGTGATGGCGCAGTGCTTCGCGCTGCAGCGTTCGGCCGCGCTCGGCCTGACCCCCGACAACCCGTTCCCGGATGGCACGGTCAACCGCGTGGTGCAGGGCGTGACGATCCACGACCATGGCTGAGCAGCGCATGCAGACCTGGTACGGCATCGATATCGGCGGCACCAAGATTGAACTGGTGGCCTGCGACGCTGCGCTGAACGTGCATTATCGCCAGCGCGTGGCGACGCCCACGAATGACTACGCCGCGTTCGTGGCGGCGGTCGGCCAGCTGGTGGATGACGCCGATGCAGCCGTTGGCACGCGCGCGGTCGCGGTAGGCCTGGGCCTGCCCGGTGTGCGCGATCGGGACAGCGGCCGCCAGTTGAGCGCCAACGTGCCCGCGCTGAGCGGCCACACGGTGGGGCATGACCTGGAAGCACGGCTGCAGCGCCCGCTGGCACTGGGTAACGACCTGCAGTGTTTTGCCCTTTCCGAAGCGCACGACGGCGCCGCCGCCGGCTACCCCAGCATGTTCGGGGTGATCCTCGGCACCGGCGCGGGCGGTGGCTACTGCCTGGGCGGAAAGCTCGTCGCGGGCAACAACGGCATTGCCGGTGAGTGGGGCCACTGGAGCCTGCCGGCCACGCTGCAGCTGCGCCATGACCTGCCGCTGCTGGACTGCGGCTGCGGGCTGCGCGGCTGCCTGGAGCGCTATGTCTCCGGCAGCGGCCTGGCGTTGATCCATGAACGCCATGGCGGCCTGGCCTGCGACGCCACCGCCGTGGTGGAGCAGGCGCAGGCCGGCGATCCGATCGCGCTGCAGGCGCTGGCCATCCACCGCGACCTTCTCGGCTACAGCTTCGCCAGCCTGATCCTGGCGCTGGACCCGCACGTGATCGTGCTGGGGGGTGGGCTGTCGAAACTGGAGCAGCTGTACCGCGACCTGCCTGCCGCCATTGCGCCCTACCTGTTCAACGGGGTGCGCGTACCGCCGATCCTGCCCCCAGCCTTCGGCGATGCCGGCGGTGCACGCGGCGCGGCGCTGCTGGCGCGCCAGCACCATCCCGCGCCCTGAATCCCTTCTTTCCGTTCCGCTGCACCTGGAGTGTTGCCATGTCTGCCGTCCAATCGTTGATCGCCGCCCATCGCCAGGGCCAGCCCGTTGGCCTGTACAGCGTGTGCTGCAGCAACGAGCAGGTGCTGCTGGCCGCCATGCAGGTCGCGCGCGAACACGACACGGTGCTGCTGATCGAAGCCACCTCCAACCAGGTGGACCAGTTCGGCGGCTACACCGGCATGACCCCGCCGCAGTACCGCGATTACGTGCTGCAGCTGGCGCGAAGCCAGGGCTTCCCGGCGGAGCGGCTGATTCTGGGCGGCGACCATCTCGGCCCGAACGCCTGGCAGAAGGGGCCGGCCGACGTTGCGATGGCCAACGCGCGCACGCTGGTTGCCGCCTACGTGGCCGCCGGCTTCCACAAGATCCACCTGGACTGCAGCATGTCCTGCGCCGACGACCCGACCCCGCTGCCGGATGCGGTCGTGGCCGCGCGCTCGGCCGAACTGGCGCGCATTGCCGAACGCACGGCCGCGGAGAACGGACTGCCGCCACCGGTCTACGTGATCGGTACCGAAGTGCCTGTTCCCGGTGGCGAAGCCTCCCTGGAAGGTGGCTTGGCCGTGACCACGCCCACCGCTGCCGCCGTCACGCTGGCGATTCACCGCGAGGCATTTTCTGCACCGGACCTGTTGCCGGCCTGGGAGCGCGTGATCGCCATGGTGGTGCAGCCCGGCGTGGATTTCGACCACAGCAGCGTGCACCACTACGACCCGGCCGCCGCCCGCGAGCTCTCGGCGTTCGTGGAAACCCAGCCGCGCATCGTGTTCGAAGCCCATTCCACCGATTACCAGACCGAGGCCGGCCTGCATGCGCTGGTGCGCGACCACTTCGCCATCCTCAAGGTGGGCCCGGCGGCGACCTACGCGTTCCGCGAGGCGGTGTTCGCGCTGGCGATGATCGAACGCGAGCTCCTTCCCGTTGCGGAAGCGTCACGGATCATCGAGGTGCTGGACCGCTGCATGCTCGACAAGCCGGCCAGCTGGGCCAGCTACTACCAGGGCGATGCGCACGAACAGCGCCTGCTGCGCGCCTATTCCCTGAGCGACCGCAGCCGCTACTACTGGGGCGAACCGGCCGTGCAGGCTGCACTGGCCACCCTGGTCGACAACCTCACCCGCCATGCCCCGCCGCTCATGCTGCTCAGCCAGTACCTGCCCGAGCAGCTGCGCGCGGTGCAGGCCGGTGAGCTGGCGGCCGAACCGCTGGCGCTGATCCGGCACAAGGTGGGGCTGCGCCTGGCGGAATACGCCCGCGCTTGCGCTCGCAATGCATTCGATGCGGATAACGAAGCTTTTTCTGCCATGGAGCTTTCGGAACGGTAAGCTTCGGCTTTCCTTCCGAATGGAATCGCCCCATGCGCAACACACGGCAGCGCCGCCAACAGATCCTGCAGTTGCTGGTCGAGCTTGGCAACGTGCAGGTCAGCGAACTGGTGGAGCGCTTCGGCGTTTCGGCAGTGACCATCCGCGCCGACCTGACCCACATCGAAGCGCAGGGCCTGGCCACGCGTACCCACGGCGGCGCCACCCTGGTGCGCAAGCCCCCGCTGGAGCAGGACATCCACGAAAAGGACACGCTGAACCTGCCGCTGAAAGACAGCATCGGCGCGCATGCCGCGCGGCTGGTGCGCGCCGGCGACAACATCATCATCGATTCCGGTTCCACCACCATGACGCTGGCGCGCCACCTGCGCGAACACCGCGACGTGACGGTGATGACCAACGGGCTGAACATCGCCTGGGAGCTGGCCAATGCACCGGGCGTGGAACTGCTGCTCACCGGGGGCCTGCTACGCAAGCAGTCACTGTCGCTGCAGGGCAGCCAGGCCGAGGCCAGCCTCAATACCTACAGCTTCGACACCCTGTTCCTGGGCGTGGACGGGCTGGACCTGCAGTTCGGGCTCACCACCCACCATGAAGCCGAGGCCCGCCTCAACCACCGCATGGTGGAGCGCGCACGGCGCGTGGTGGTGCTCACCGACGCCTCCAAGTTCGGCCACGTCAGCCTGCACCGCATCGCCCGCCTGGACCAGGTCCATACCATCATCACCGACGCCAGCATCGATGCGGAGTACCTGGAAGGGCTGCAGAAGCTGGGCATCGAAGTGATCATTGCCGAGTCGCCGCCTTGAACCCGGTTTCCACCCTCCATGGCCGCGTGCTGACCCCGTCCGGGTGGGTGCGCGGCGACATTGCCTTTAACCAGCGCATCGTGTCGATCAGCAGCGACCACGCTGACCCGCGTGGCGATGACGAGGTGCCGCTGATCCTGCCCGGCTTCATCGACCTGCATGTGCATGGCGGTGCCGGGGTGGACATCATGCAGGGCGGAAATACCGCGCAGACGGTGGCACGCGCGCACGCGCGGCATGGCACCACCGCGCTGCTGGGCACCACCATGACCGCCGAGACAGGCGACATCGTGCGTGCGCTGCAGGGCCTGTCCACCGCGATTGCGCAGCGCGATACCGGCATGGCGCGCGTGCTGGGCGTTCACCTGGAAGGCCCGTTCATCAGCGCCGAGCGCCTGGGTGCGCAGCCGCCGCTGGTGGTGGAAGCCACGCTGGAGGATGTGCGCCGCCTGCACGCCATCGCACCGATCAAGGTGCTGACCCTGGCACCGGAAATCGGCCAGCACCTTGCATTGATCCCCGCATTGAACGCGCTCGGCATCCGCGTGCAGCTGGGACACAGCGCAGGCAGTTACGAGCAGGGCGTGGCCGCGCTGGAGGCAGGCGCCGCCGGCTTCACCCATCTGTTCAACGGCATGACCGGCGTGGACCACTACCACCCCGGTATCGCCACGGCGGCGCTGGCGCATGCCGAGTACGCCGAACTCATTCCCGACCTCCAGCACGTGCACCCCGGCGCGATCCGCACCGCGCTGCGCGCGATTCCGCGCCTGTACTGCGTGACCGACGCCACCGCGGCCACCGGCATGCCCGATGGCGAGTACGCGCTCGGCGTGCAGCGCGTGCACAAGTGCCTGGGCTGCGTGCGCCTGGAAAGTGGCTCGCTGGCCGGCAGCGCGCTGACCATGGACCAGGCACTGCGCAACCTGGTTGCGCTGGGTCTGGCGTTGGATGACGCATCCAACCGCGTTTCACGCTACCCCGCCGACTATCTGGGCCTGGATGACCGCGGCCGCCTGCAACCGGGCGCGTGGGCGGACCTGGTCATGCTCGACCATGACCTGCGCGTGCAGCAGGTAATGGTGGAAGGCGAACGCATCACGCTTGACTGAGTGATTCCGCGCCCCGTGCGGCGCGTTCCAACGTAGACAGGACCGCACCATGAACGACGCTTCCGCCGTGATGCCCGTGCCCGCTTCCGCCAATGCGCCGCGTTGGCCGGTGCGCTATCTGCTCTTCATCGGCGGCATGGGCGGCCTGCTCTACGGCATCGACATCGGCATCATCGCCGGCGCCCTGCCCTACCTTGAAGCCACGGCCACCGCCAGCTGGCACCTGACCACCCAGCAGCTTGGCTTCGTGGTGGCTGCGGTGCTGCTGGGCAGCGTGCTGTCCTCGCTGTTTGCCGGCGCCGTGGCCGACCTGATCGGCCGGCGCGGCGCGATGGTGCTGGCCGGCGTGCTGTTCACCGCCAGCATTCCGGTGATGGCGCTGTCCGAAGGCTATGGACCGCTGTTGATGGGGCGCCTGCTGCAGGGCATCAGCGGTGGCCTGATCGGCGTGGTGGTGCCGCTGTACCTCGCCGAAGTGTTGAGTCCCGAACGGCGCGGGCGTGGCGCGGCGATGTTCCAGCTGCTGCTCACCATCGGGCTGGTACTGGCGGCGGTGATCGGGCTGTATCACGCCCACAGCGTGGACGCCGCCAGTGCCGCCGTGCGCCACCTGCCGGGCGAGGAGCAGCAGCGCCTGTTGTTCGCGGTGAAGGACCACGCCTGGCGCACCATCTTCTGGAGTTGCCTGCTGCCCGGGTTGTTGTTCACCGGCGGCGCGTTGCTGATCAGCGAGTCGCCCCGCTGGCTGGTGCGGCGCGGCCGCATTGAGAAAGCACGCAGCGCCCTGCAGCGCACGGTGGCGCCGGCGGAGGTGGAAGCCACGCTGGCGCGCATGCAGGCACCCGATGCACCGGCCAGCGATGGCAGCCCGGCCAGGCGCGATCCGCTGCTGAGCCGCCGCTATGTGTGGCCGTTCGTGCTGGCCTGCCTGGTGCTGGCCTTCACCCAGGCGACCGGCATCAACTCGGTACTGGCCTATGCGGTGAACATCCTCCACCAGGCCGGGCTGCCCGGCGCGGTGGCCAACTGGGCCGATGTCTCCATCAAGCTGCTCAATGCGCTGATGACCATCGTCGCGCTGGTGCTGGTGGATCGCAAGGGCCGCAGGTTCCTGTTGATGCTGGGCACCGGCGGCATCACCATCGCGCTGCTGGGCGCCGCGCTGCTGTTCGTGCGCAGCGAACACGGGCGGTTGGATGTACAGCCCGCGCTGCAGCAGCAGGTGTACGGGCAGTCGCTGTCGCTGCCAATGGATGCCGCGCAGTGGCGGCGGCTGGATGGCAACGCCGACGGTCAACCGCTGCAGCTCACGGTGTCCTACGCCTACGGCGGCTTCAGCAACGTGCGTTCGCTGCGCAGCGACAACCCCATCGACGCCACGCTGCAGATCCGCCGCGAAGACGCGGTGTCGGCTGACAGCGTGATCGGCGCGTTCTTCCGCCGCCTCAACCTCAACCCGTTCCCGGATCCGGCCGCCGCCGTGCAGGCACCGCTGGTGATCGAGCGCGCGGTCATCGGCCCGGTGCCCTCGCCCACGCACGGCTGGCTGGTGGCCGGCTGCATCCTGCTGTTCGTGGCGTTCTTCGCGGTGGGCCCGGGCGTCTGCGTGTGGCTGGCGCTGTCGGAGCTGATGCCTACCCGCATCCGCTCCAACGGCATGAGCATCGCGCTGCTGATCAACCAGTTCGTATCCACGGTGATCGCCGCGATCTTCCTGCCGACCGTGGGCCACCACGGCTACGCCAGCATGTTCTTCTTCTGGGCCGGCTGCACGCTGCTGTACTTCCTGGTGGCCGCGTTCCTGCTGCCGGAAACCAAGGGCAAGACGCTGGAGGAGATCGAAGCGCGGTTCCGCTAGACAGCGCTACGGTCGCCCGGTGATCCGGGTAACCAGCGCGGTGGCTTCGTCCGCCTCAAGGCCCGAGGTCATCATGCTCTCGCCGAAGGGGCCGCTGAGGTTCGCCCGGGAGATCGGTTCGCCATCGACGGTGAGCACCATCGTCCGTCCGACCAGGCGCTCGGTGGCGCTGTGGATGCGGGGCGCGGCGGCGTCGGTGAACGCGTAGTACACGTTGGCCTTTCCGTCCTCGTTGACCACCTGGCGCACGCTGGCAATCGCGCCGGTCGTGAACACGGGCGGGTTGGCCAGCTTGACGGTCTCCCCGTGTGCGAAGCGGACCTCGACGCCCGGCTCGCCGACCTCCGCGACCGGGCGCATTTCGATGCGTACATCGGCGAGCGGCGGGTTGCCCTGCGCTGCAGGGTTCAACGCTGCGTCGTTGTGCTGGTTGCATGCCGTGACCAGCAGCAGGCTCGCTGCCGCCAGGCTCCATCGCCATCCGTTGCGCATTACAGTACTCCCGTTGTTTGAAGCATTGTGGCCCGAACCGGAGCCGTCAGCGCAACTTCCTGAGCCGGAATGCCACCACGACCTGCAGCACACCGTAGATCAGGCTGCCGATGCCGATCCACAGCGTGGTCACCGCCACCCCGCCGAGCGGGTTGCCGAACATCATGACGCCCAGCACGATGGCCAGCAGGCCGCTGACGATCAGCAGCCATTCGCCTTCGATCTGCCTGCGTACGCGAACGGCGAACACGATGCGGTACACACCGGCCAGGATCAGCCAGATCGCCAACAGCAGCACCAGCACCTTGGCCGTCACCAGGGGGTTGATCACTGCCAGCGCGCCAAAACCGATCGAGGCCAGCGCGTAGACCAGTGCCCAGCCGCGCGGCGCGCCGCTGTTGCCGCTGAATACCGCGAACAGGCTGACCAGTCCTTCCACCAGCGCCATCACGCCGATGGCCCAGGCCAGCCCGGCGGCGGCCGACAGCGGCCGGGCGATGGCGATCAGGCCGAAGCCGATGGCGATCAGGCCATACAGCAGCACCACCCACCAGCTGCGGCCCACCAGCGACAATAGCGACGTAGTGCGCAGTTCCGGAGCCTGGCTCATGACGGTGTTCCTGGGAGGAGAGTCAACCGCGATGCTAGGCCCGCGCCCTGTGCAGGCCATGGCAAAGTGTCACGGCGCCCGGGCGCAGACCCACAGCGTGGCCTCCTGCAGGCCAGACCGGCGCAGCGCGCGGACGGCGGCGTCCAAGGTGGCGCCGGTGGTCATCACATCGTCCACGAGGGTCAGCCGGGCCGGCGGGGTGGCCCGCACGGCGAAGGCTCCTTTGAGGTTCTGGCGACGCGCGTCGGCGTCCAGCGTGGACTGGGCCAGGGTCGCCCGGCTGCGGCACAGTCCGGTCCAGAGCGGCAACCGCAGCTCCCGCGCCAACGGACGGGCCAATTCCCGGGCCTGGTCGTAGCCCCGCTCGCGAAGCCGGCGCCCATGCAGCGGCATCGGCAGCAGCGGGTGCTGCGCGAAGTCCGGCACGGCGTGCAGCATCAGTTGCGAGAGCAGCCGCCCTGCGGCCAGGTCCTGGTGGAACTTGAAGCGCAGCACCAGCCGGTCGATCGGCGGCGCATACAGGAAGGTCGCCGCCGCGCCGTCCTGCCGCGGCGGCTCGGCCAGGCAGGCACCGCACACCTTGGCCGGTTCATCGGGCGGCAGCGGCAGCGCGCACAACGGGCAGGCATGGTCGTTCCACGGAAGCTCGGCGTAGCAGGCGGCACACAGATCCAGCCCGTCATTTCCCGGATTGGCGCAGACCAGGCAGCGTAGGGGAAGACATTGATGACTGAGCCATAGCAATGCGTTGCAGAGGTTAGCCACCGCTAAGCCAACTGGATGAATCTTGCATGAGACCAGATTGCTACGCCCATGCTTCAACATCTATCAGGAGACGACTGGCGATTCTGTAATCACTGGGTGCGCCGTGGCCTTACGAAGTAGCTTATTTCTTTTTTGTTTGCAGTTTGCGTCCATCTACCTGGAGCGGCACGATGGGATCCGGCCTGCGAGTTGCGCGTAGCGCATATCGGTCGGGGGTCTGCTCGATGCTCCCGGTGCCGCCTTGATCCATTGGATTCCCTTCTTCGTTCGGCTGTCGATGACTGGCCAAAGTTCTTTGCGACGGCCGCCGCAATCGCCTAACGGCGAGTTGCGCCCCAACGGTATCGGTAGCGGCAAGGCTATCTATATCTCCGCCCATTCCCAATGCGGACAAGACACGCAGAACCGTGGAAAGGCTGGTGCCGGGTTCACCGAACTCCAGCTTTCCAATCGTGGTGCGGTCCACCCCCACCCTTTCAGCCAGGTTCGCTTGTGTCATACCTCGAGCGACTCGAGCCACACGGAGGCGCTGACCCAGCGCTTCAATTTGCCGCGCATGATGCAGGTGAACGGGGGGAATTCTCTTCGCCATGTAGGTTTAAAACATCACTTGGCCGGCTACTGATGATTTTAAGTGACATCCAGCATTGATTTGTGGCGTGAGCGCACACTCCACACCGTAAACTTTACAAACTCCAACATGGTTGACAGTCACTCGCAACCTCACCAGACTGCCGCTCCTTCGCTCCCAAATCTGTCAGGACACTGCCATGGCTTCTGTCATCCGCCACGACTGGCACCCCGAGGAGCTGCTGGCGCTGTTCGAGCTGCCCTTCCCGGAGCTGCTGTACCGGGCGGCGGGCGTGCACCGGGAGCACTTTGATCCTACCGAGGTGCAGGTCTCGACCCTGCTCTCGGTCAAGACCGGCGGCTGCCCGGAGGACTGCGCGTACTGCCCGCAGGCCCAGCGCTACGACACCGGGGTGAGCGCACAGAAGCTGATGGCAACCGACGACGTGGTCGCCAAGGCCCGCCAGGCCAAGGCGGCCGGGGCGTCGCGGTTCTGCATGGGCGCGGCGTGGCGGTCGCCCAAGGACCGCGACATCCCCAAGGTGGCGGCGATGATCCGCGAGGTGAAGGCACTGGGGCTGGAAACCTGCGCCACGCTGGGCATGCTCGACGGCGCGCAGGCCGTGGCCCTGCGCGAGGCCGGGCTGGACTACTACAACCACAACCTGGATACCGCGCCGGATTACTACGATTCGATCATCCACACCCGCCAGTACCAGGACCGGCTGGATACGCTGGAACACGTGCGCGAGGCCGGGCTGAAGACCTGCTGCGGCGGCATCGTCGGCATGGGCGAAACCCGCGCGCACCGCGCCGGGCTGCTGCTGGCGCTGGCCAACCTGCCGGCGCACCCCGATTCGGTGCCGATCAACCGGTTGGTGCAGGTGGCGGGCACGCCGTTGCATGGCAGTGCCGAACTGGACCCGTTCGAGTTCGTGCGGATGATCGCGGTGGCCCGCATCGTGATGCCCAGGGCAATGGTGCGGCTGTCGGCCGGGCGCGAAGCAATGAGCGATGAGCTGCAGGCGCTGTGCTTCCTGGCCGGGGCCAACTCGATCTTTTACGGCGAAAAACTGCTGACCACCGGCAACCCGGATACCGAGCGCGACTTGGCCCTGTTCAGCCGGCTGGGTCTGCGCCCGATGGCGGTGCAGGTGGATGCGGCCGGGCATGACCACCCCGGCACCGTGCATGCCGACATCACCTGTGGCGGTGGTTGCGGACAAGCGGCCTGAGCCCTGCCCCGGGCGGTGCAGCGCAGCGCCCGGCAACCGGGTACGCTAGCTGCCCTGCCTGCCCATGACATTGACGACCATGGCCCGTACCGACCTGCACGACCGCATCCAGTCCCAGCGCAAGCTTCGCGAAGCGCAGGGCCGTATCCGCGTGCGCCGCACGGTAACCCGGCGCGATGGCGTGCGCCTGGAGGTCAATGGCCAGTGGCTCACCGGCTTCTGCAGCAATGATTATCTGGGCCTGTCCCAGCAATTCGGCGTGGTCAGCGCGCTGCAGGATGCCGCCGCGCGCGAAGGTGCCGGGGCGGGCGCTTCACACCTGATCTGCGGCCATCATGCGCTGCATGAAGCGCTGGAACAGGAAGTGGCCGACTGGTTGGGCTACCCGCGTGCGCTGCTGTTTGGCAGCGGCTTTGCCGCCAACCTGGCGGTGCAGCAGGCACTGCTCAGCGAAGAAGACGATGTGTGCGTGCAGGACCGGCTCAACCACGCCAGCCTGCTCGATGCCACGCGCCTGGCCGGCTGCCGCCTGCGCCGCTACCCGCACCTGGATACCGAAGGTGCGCTGCGCCAGCTCAAGCACGCGCCCGACGGCGCGGCGATGCTGGTCACCGATGGTGTCTTCAGCATGGATGGCGACATCGCCCCGCTGCGCTCGCTCTCGCTGGTGGCGCGCATGCAGGAAGCGGTGTTGTACGTGGACGACGCACACGGCGTGGGCGTGATCGGCGAGCACGGCCGCGGCTGCGTGGCCGACGCCGGGCTGGGCGTGGCCGATGTGCCGCTGCAGCTGGTCACGCTGGGCAAGGCCTTGGGTGGCAGTGGCGCGCTGGTGGTGGGCGACGAGGCGATGATCCAGCACCTGGCCGAAACCGCACGCCCCTACATCTACACCACGGCGGTGCCGCCGGCGCAGGCGGCTGCGGCATTGGCCGCCGTGAAGCTGGCACGCCGCGACGACTGGCGCCGCGAGAAGCTGGCCGAACTGGTCGGCGTGTTCCGTGCCGGCGCGCGCCAGCATGGGCTGGAACTGATGCCCTCCGATACGCCGATCCAGCCGCTGCTGTGCGGGGCCGAATCGACGGTGATGGGCTTGTCGGCCGCGCTGGAAGCGGCTGGTTTCCTGGTCAGCGCGATCCGTCCGCCGACCGTGCCCGAGGGCAAGGCACGCCTGCGCGTGACCCTGTCGGCGCTGCACACGGTGCCGGAAGTACGTGCGCTCACCGATGCCATCGCCCACGCACGCGACCAGGTGCTGCGCCAGCAGGCACTGGATGCGCTGAGCGCGTGATGCACGGCGGTTGGGTGTGAGCATGCATATCGAGGTGGTCGGCAGCGGGCCGGCGCTGGTACTGATCCACGGTTGGGCCCTGCATGGCGGTGTGTTCGCGCCGCTGGTCGAGCGGCTCTCAGCGCAGTTCGAGCTGCACCTGGTCGACCTGCCCGGGCACGGCAACAGCCGCGACGATGCCACCCCGCTGCGCCTGCCGTTCGTGGTCGGTGCGATTGCCGCCGCGACCCCGCCGGCCGTGTGGTGTGGCTGGTCGCTGGGTGGGCTGTTCGCGCTGCATGCGGCGGCCACGCTGCCCAAGGTGCGTGGGCTGGCGATGATCGCGGCCACACCGCGCTTCGTGCGTGGCGAGGACTGGCCATACGCCGTGGAAACCGCCGTCTTCGAACAGTTCGGCCAGGACCTGGCGCAGGACTATCGCGGCACGCTGGAGCGCTTCCTGGCCCTGGATGCGATGGGCTCCGAACACGCCCGGCAGGAACTGCGCAGCCTGCGCGCGACGCTGGTAGCGCGCGGTGAGCCCGCCCCGCGTGCCCTGCAGGAAGGCCTTCGCCTGCTGGAAAACGCTGACCTGCGTGGCGCCCTGCCCCGCCTGCCCGTGCCCAGCCTGTGGTTGGCCGGTCAGCGCGACCGGCTGGTGTCGGCGCGGGCGATGCAGGCCGCTGCCGCGCTGGCACCGCGTTCCAGCGTGCATGTAGTGGCCCATGGCGGACACGCGCCGTTCCTCGGCCACACCGACGAGGTGGCGGCGCAGCTGCAACACTTTGTTGCCTCGCTTTCCTGACCCACCGGCGCGCGCATCGCCGATCATGTACGCCTGTCCCCCACTACGGAACTGATGCATGGACCTTGGAATCGCCGGCCGCTGGGCCCTCGTCTGCGCTGCCAGCAAGGGCCTGGGACTGGGCTGCGCCCGCGCGCTGGCGCGCGAGGGCGTGAACGTGGTGATCGCCGCCCGGGGGGAGGAAGCCCTCGCCCACGCCGGTGAAGAACTCCGGGCGCTGCCGGGCGCCGGCAAGGTGATCACGGTGGTCGCCGATGTCACCACCGAGGCCGGCCGCGCGGCGGCGCTGGCCGCCTGCCCGCAGGTGGACATCCTGGTCAACAACGCCGGTGGGCCGCCGGCGGGCGACTTCCGCCAGTTCGAGCGCGAGGACTGGATCGCTGCGCTGGACGCGAACATGCTGGCGCCGATCGCGCTGATCCGTGCCACCGTGGATGGCATGATCGAACGTGGCTTCGGGCGCGTGGTCAACATCACCTCCTCGTCGGTGAAGGCACCCATCGACATCCTGGGCCTGTCCAATGGCGCGCGCTCGGGCCTGACCGGCTTCGTCGCCGGGCTGGCGCGCCGCACCGTGGCCCACAACGTCACGCTCAACAACCTGCTGCCGGGCCAGTTCGACACCGACCGGCTGCGCGGCAACTTCGCCTACATGGCGCAGCAGCAGGGCGTGGATGCGGGGCAGATCGCCGAGCGCAAGCGCACCCACATCCCGGCCGGGCGCTTCGGCACCGCCGATGAATTCGGCGCGGCCTGCGCGTTCCTGTGCAGTGCGCAGTCGGGTTACATCACCGGGCAGAACCTGTTGATTGATGGCGGGGCTTACCCCGGTACGTTCTGAGTTTCCGGCGCACGACCCACGGTCGTGCGCTACCGCATAGTGAGCCTTACATGACCGCCAGCTTTGATCCCCAGCACGTCCGCCGCGCGTTTTCGCGCGCCGCCAGCAGTTACGACGCCGCCGCTGCGCTGCAGCGCGAGGTGGAGAAGCGGCTGCTCGAATCGCTGGACTATCTCGAAAGCCGGCAGCCGGAGGTGGTGCTGGACGTGGGCAGCGGCACCGGCCACGCCAGTGCGGCGATGAAGAAGCGCTGGCCGAAGGCGCAGGTGATCGCACTGGACATGGCCGAGCCGATGCTGCGCGAAGCCAAGAAGCAGGCCGGCTGGTGGAAGCCCTTCACCCGGGTGTGCGGTGATGCGCAGGCGCTGCCGCTGCGCGACCAGAGCGTGGATGTGATCTACAGCAACCTGTGCCTGCAGTGGGTGGAGGACCTGCCCGCGGTGTTCGCCGGGTTCCGCCGCGTGCTCAAGCCGGGCGGGCTGCTGGTGTGTTCCACGTTCGGCCCGGAAACGCTGATCGAGCTGCGCGACGCGTTCGCCAGCGCCGATGACACCTCGCACGTGAGCCGGTTCCCGCCGATTGCGCAGTTCGGCGACGCGCTGATGATGTCCGGCTTCCGCGACCCGGTGCTGGACCGCGACCTGTTCACGCTCACCTATGCCGACATGGATGCACTGATGCGCGAGCTGCGCGCCATTGGCGCAACCAATGCACGCCAGGATCGCCGGCATACGTTGACCGGGCGCGGCAGGTTCGCTGCAGCGCGCGCCGCCTATGAACCGCTGCGTCGCGAGGACGGCACGCTGCCCAGCAGCTGGGAAGTGATTTACGCGCACGCGTGGGCGCCGGATGCGGGCGCGCCGATCCGCGAGCGCGGGCAGGATGTGGCCAGCGTGCCGGTGTCGGCGATTCCGATCCGGCGCAAGACCACCTGACCAACCAGAAATATCGGTCAGGAACCGTTCGCGGACGGGAACATGTCCCGATGGAAGAAATAGATTTCCTGCGCCAGGAACTTCCAGCTGGTGTGGAAGCTGCGGAACCGCGTGCTCGGCGTTGACGAGGCCAGTGCATCGATGCCCAGTTCGCGGGCCAGGCGCAGCGCGCGCGCCATGTGCAGCGGGTCGCTGACGATGATCACCCGGTGCAGCTTGTGCTGGTCCATCAACAACCGCGCTTCGGCCAGGTTCTGGCGGGTGGTGCGCGAGGCGGTTTCAATCAGGATCGCGTCGTCCGGCACGCCCTGTTTCAAGGCGTAACGGCGCGCGACCTGCGATTCGGAAAAGCGCGCGCCGGTGCCGCCGTAGCCGCCGGTGAAGATCAGCAAGGGCGCGTAGCCCTGGCGGTACAGATCCAGCCCATGCCGGATGCGCTCTTCGAACACCGGCGACGGCTTGGCGTCGTAGGCCGCCGCGCCCAGCACGATGATCGCATCGGCCTTGGCCGCCTGGTCGCGCTCACCGACCCAGACGATCCATGCGGTGACACAGAGCAGCCAGGCCGCCAACAGCATGCACAGCCGCCACAGCCAGCCCCCCAGCCCGACCCGTGCGCGCCGGGTCATGCCGCGGCCCAGGGCAGGGCGTCCAGGTCGACGTTGCCGCCGGACAGCACCACGCCCACCCGCTGCCCGGCAAACCGCGCGGGCTGGGACAGGATCGCGGCCAGCGCAATCGCCGAGGACGGTTCCACCACCTGCTTGAGCACCTGCCAGAGCAGGCGCATGGCCGCGACGGTGGCCGCATCGTCCACGGTGATCACCTCGGCCGCGCCCTGCAGCAGCGCGAAGTTCGGCGCGCCGAGCGTGCCGCGCAGGCCATCGCAGATCGTGTCGGGGGTGAAGTCCAGCCGGCGCTCGCCAGCGGCCAGCGAACGGGCCGTATCGGCGGCGCCCTCCGGTTCGGCCAGTACCAGCCGCGTGACCGGACTCACCGCCTGCAGCGCCAGCCGGGTTCCGGCCGCCAAGCCACCGCCGCCCACCGGGACCACCAGCGTATCGAACGGACCGTGGCTGCCCAGCAGCTCCAGCGCCGCCGTGCCCTGCCCGGCAATGACGTGGGAATCGGCATAGGGATGGACCAGGGTGGCGCCGGTCTCGGCCTCGACTCGGGCGCACATCGCCTCGCGCGCGGCGATGGTCGGTTCGCAGCGCCACAGGGTGGCGCCATGACGCACGATGTTGGCCAGCTTGGCGGCCACGGCGCCTTCGGGCACCACCACGTGGCAGGCGATGCCCCGGGTGCGCGCGGCGAGCGCCAGCGCCGCACCATGGTTGCCCGACGAATGGGTGACCACCCCGCGTGCGGCGACGGCCTCGGGCAGCGCCCAGACCGCGTTGCAGGCACCACGGAACTTGAAGGCACCGCCGCGCTGCAGATGCTCGGCCTTGAACGCCAGCCGCGCCCCGCTCAACGCGTCCAGCACCTGCGACTGCAGCACCGGGGTGACGCTGGCATGCGGCGCGATGCGCGCGGCGGCAGCCAGCAGGTCATCGACGCAGGGCAAGGATGAATCGGTCATGACACAAGATTAACGTGCCACGATGGCAACCGTTCATCCGGCCCGGGCAAAGTTAAGGGCCGATTCAATGCGGCGGCCTGAAGCTGGGCCATACCCTAGGGGGACCCTTCCATGAAAATGCGCCTCATGCTTGCCGGCAGCCTGTTGCTGACGCTGTCTGGCTGCGCGACTTACGACTACGTGGGCGGCGGTGGTGGTGGCAACGGCTACTACCATGGCGCCCCGTCGGTGGAGTACCGCTATCCGGCCGGCTATCCATACGGCTACGGCAGCGGCTACTACGGTGGTGGCGGCTATTACGGTTATGGCGGCTACGGTGGTTACAGCAACTACCCGATCTATCGGCCGTACCCGAACTACCGCCCGCCGCACAACCACCGCCCGCCGCCCCGCCCGGGCAACGGCAATGGTGGCCAGGTGCGCCCGCCGGACCGTCCGCGCCCGCCCTACAACGGCGGTTCGCCGTGGCGGAACATGGATTCGGTGGGGCGCCCACCGCGTCCGGACCGCCCGCCGCAGCAGCGCCCGCAGCCTCAGCAGCAGCAGCGCCCGGTGAGCGCGCCGCAGTCCCGGCCCAGCCCGCCGGCCCAGCGCAGCAATGGCTCTCCCTGGCGAAATATGAATAAGTTGAACCAGCGCACAAATGAGAATTGAGAACGCTTGATTTTCACCCGCCTGGCAGTTCAATCTAGCCGGGCAGTGACGGCCTCGGTCGAAAAGTGACAAAAACGACATACGGCGTCACATTGAGCTCTATGTCGATATCCGACAGGAACATCTGGATCCCCCCTGTTCCGGCCCTGTCGGATGTCGGCACCTACAACGCAGAAGGCCCCGCCAATGGCGGGGCCTTTTGTCTTCCGGGGGATAAAAACAGGGCCGACAGTCCCCCGACTGCCGGCCCTTCTGCTTCCCCGGGATGCGCATGGATCGGCCCCTGTTCCAATTCCGATCCGTAGCGCCTTTCGGCGCCTGCCATCCTGGGTGCTATTGGGTTATCTGCAGAGAACGTGCCAACTTTAGGGTTGCGTGCGAATTTTTTTGCAGGCCCCCGTTCACGGACCCGGCGCGAACGGCGCTAAAATGACCACCGCGCCCTGTCCCAGGGCGGTTCCGGGCCGTACCGGCCCTGCCCCAGAGCACCCCATGACCGATTCTTTCTACGGCTACGACGTCATCGTGATCGGCGGCGGCCATGCCGGCACCGAAGCCGCGCTGGCAGCTGCCCGCAGCGGCGTACGCACCCTGCTGCTGACCCACAACGTGGAAACCATCGGCGCGATGAGCTGCAACCCGGCCATCGGCGGGATCGGCAAGGGCCATCTGGTCAAGGAAATCGATGCCCTGGGCGGCGCCATGGCGCATGCCGCCGACCGCGCCGGCATCCAGTGGCGCACGCTCAATGCCTCCAAGGGCCCGGCCGTGCGCGCGACCCGCTGCCAGGCCGACCGCAACCTGTACCGGATGGCCATCCGGGCGATGGTCGAGGCGCAGCCCAACCTGACCGTGTTCCAGGCCGCCGTGGATGACCTGGTCATCGAAGGTGACGCCGTGCGTGGCGTGATCACCCAGACCGGGCTGCAGTTCAACGCCCCGGCCGTGGTGCTTACCGCCGGCACCTTCCTGGCCGGCAAGATCCACGTCGGCCAGACCCAGTACGCCGCCGGCCGCATGGGCGACCCGCCGGCCACCACGCTGGCCGCGCGCCTGCGCGAGCGCCCGTTCGCGATCGACCGGCTCAAGACCGGCACCCCGCCGCGCATCGATGGCCGCTCGCTGGACTACAGCGTGATGGACGAGCAGCCCGGCGACGACCCGCGCCCGGTGATGTCCTTCCTGGGCAGCGTGGCCGAGCACCCGGCCCAGGTGAGCTGCTGGATCACCCACACCAGCGAGCACACCCACGAGATCATCCGCAGCGCGCTGCACCGCTCGCCGCTGTACAGCGGCCAGGTCGAAGGCATCGGCCCGCGCTACTGCCCGTCCATCGAAGACAAGGTGGTGCGCTTTGCCGAGAAGGCGAGCCACCAGATCTTCGTCGAGCCCGAAGGGCTGGACGTGGTGGAGATCTACCCCAACGGCATTTCCACCTCGCTGCCGTTCGATGTACAGCTGGCGCTGGTGCGCAGCATCCGTGGCTTCGAGAACGCGCACATCACGCGGCCGGGCTACGCCATCGAATACGACTTCTTCGACCCGCGCGGGTTGAACAACACGCTGGAAACCAAGGCGGTGTCCGGGCTGTTCTTCGCCGGGCAGATCAACGGCACCACCGGCTATGAAGAGGCCGCCGCGCAGGGCCTGCTGGCCGGCCTCAACGCCGCCCGCCGCGTGCGCGACGAGGCGGGCTGGTGCCCGCGCCGCGACGAGGCCTACCTGGGCGTGCTGGTGGATGACCTGATCACCCATGGCACCACCGAGCCGTACCGCATGTTCACCAGCCGCGCCGAGTACCGGCTGCAGCTGCGCGAAGACAACGCCGACGTGCGCCTGACCGGCATCGGCCGTGAGCTGGGCGTGGTCGACGACCGGCGCTGGGCCGCCTTCCAGGCCAAGCAGGAGGCGGTGGCGCAGGAATCGGCGCGCCTGCGTGCGCTGTGGGCCACCCCGGCCAACGCGCTGGGCCGCGAAGTGGACGCCACGCTGGGCGTGGCGGTCAGCCGCGAAACCAACGTGCTGGACCTGATCAAGCGCCCGGAACTGGATTACGCCAAGCTGATGCAGGTGCCCTCGCTGGGCCCGGGCGTGGCGGATGCGAAGGTGGCCGAGCAGGTTGAGATCGGAGTGAAGTACGCCGGCTACCTGGACCGCCAGCGCGAGGAGATCGAACGCCAGCAGCGCCATGAGAACACCGCCATCGATGCGGCGTTCGATTACGCCAGCGTGCGCGGGCTGTCGGCCGAAGTGCAGCAGAAGCTGGAGCGGGTGCGCCCGCAGACCATCGGCCAGGCCCAGCGCATCCCGGGCATGACCCCGGCGGCGATCTCGCTGCTGCTGGTGCACCTGGAACGCGCCCGGCGCAGCCGGGTGGCGTAACCACGGCGGTATCATGGTGGCCTGCCTTGTGGAGCGTCACCATGTCCCCCCTTCGTCCCTTCCTCGATACCTTCCCCGTCGTTGGCGAGCGCGCCTGGATCGACCCGGCCTGCACGATCATCGGTGACGTGGTGCTCGGGGACGATGTGTCGGTGTGGCCGGGCACGGTGATCCGCGGCGACGTCAACCATGTGCGGATCGGCGCGCGCAGCAACATCCAGGATGGCACCATCATCCATGTCAGCCACCACAGCCCCTACAACAAGGGCGGTTACCCGACCCTGATCGGTGAGGGCGTCACCGTCGGCCACGGCACCATCATCCATGCCTGCACCATCGGCGAGTACAGTCTGATCGGGATGGGGGCGTGCATCCTCGATGGCGCCACCGTGAGCCGGCACAGCTTTGTCGGCGCCGGCGCGGTGATCGGGCCGGGCAAGGTGGTGGGCGAAGGCGAGCTGTGGGTGGGCAACCCGGCCCGACCGGTGCGTACGCTCAGCGATCAGGAGATCGAGTCGCTGCACTACTCGGCCGACCACTACGTGCGGTTGAAGGACAAGTACTTGGGGATGTGACCCCGCACACGGTAAAGTCGGTCTCCGACCCAGGAAGCAGTCGAGAACCGCATGCCGTTGGCAGCCGTCCGGAGGGACGCGTGCGCATGAGCGCACCCATGCTGGACACCTACCGTGAAGTGATCACGCCCGAAGGCGTGCCGCTGCACCTGCCGGCAGCCGGCCCGGTGCCGCGTGCGCTGGCCTGGGCCATCGACTTCATGATCCGCGTGGCGGCGCTGATGCTGCTGAGCATTCCGCTCACCCTGCTGGGCGAATTCGGCCAGGGCCTCTACCTGGGCCTGATGTTCCTGCTGATGTGGGCGTACACCATCGTGCAGGAGGCCTGCTGGGGCCGCACCCTGGGCAAGCGGGTGATGAGCCTGCGCGTGGTGGCCCAGGACGGCGCACCGATCGGCTGGATGGCCTCCATCACCCGCAACCTGCTGCGCACCGTGGACATGCTGCCGTTCGGCTATGCGCTGGGGCTGCTGTCGAGCCTGTTCGACCGCAATGGCCGGCGCCTGGGCGACCTGGTGGCCGGCACCGTAGTGGTGCATGACAGCGGCCGGCCGTGGTCGGCCAGCGTGGCCATCGATACCGTGCTGGCCCCGCCGCAGCCGCTGCAGCCGGCCGAACAGGCGGCGATCATTGCCTTCGCCGAACGTGCGCCGCGCCTGTCCGGCCCGCGCCAGCAGGAGCTGGCCGCAGTGGCCGCGCCGATCAGCGGTGGCCAGGGCCAGGTGGGCGTGCTGCGCCTGTATGCCATGGCCAACTGGCTGCTGGGGCGCCGATGAGGCAGGAACAGTTCGTTGCCCGCTACCAGGCCGAATGGCAGGCGCTGGAACGTTGGCTGGCGCTGCGCGGCGACCGGCCACGGCATGCGGGACGTTCGCCCGATGCGTCCGCGCTCAACGATGAAGACATTCCGCAGCACTACCGCCGGCTGTGCCAGCAGCTCGCGCTTGCGCGCAAGCGCGGCTACAGCCCGCAGCTGGTGGCACGCCTGCAGCTGCTGATGCAGCAGGGCCATGGCCTGCTGTACCGCACGCCGCCGCCGCGCTGGCGCCGCGCGCTGGAGTTCCTGCTGGCCGATTTCCCGCAGCTGGTGCGCAGCCAGGCGCGCAGCATGTGGGTGGCCACCGCGCTGTTCGTGCTGCCGCTGGTGGGCAGCTTCGCGGTCATCCAGTGGCACCCGGACGTGATCCACATGCTGATGGACAACGGCGCGATCGCCTCGCTGGAGCGCATGTACAACCCGGCATCGCCGAACCTGGGCCGCGACAGCGGCACGGACTGGATGATGTTCGGCTACTACATCATGAACAACATCAGCATCGGCCTGCGTACGTTCGCCAGCGGGCTGCTGGCCGGCCTGGGCACGGTGCTGGTGCTGCTGTTCAACGGGCTCACCATCGGTGCGGCGGCCGGCCACCTGCAGCACATCGGCCATGGCGACCCGTTCTGGCGTTTCGTCTGCGGCCATGGCGCGTTCGAGCTCACTGCGATCGTCATCGCCGGCGGTGCCGGCCTGCAGCTGGGCATGAAGCTGCTGGCGCCAGGCCGCCGCCGACGCATCGATGCACTCGTCGAGGGCGGGGTGATTGGCGCAAAACTCTGCCTGGGCATCGCCGCGATGCTGCTGATCGCCGCCTTCATCGAAGCGTTCTGGTCGTCCATCGCCGCGATCCCGGCCTGGGGCAAGTACAGCGTGGCCGCAGTGCTGTGGACGCTGGTGTTCGTGTGGCTGTGGCGCGGTGGTCGGGGGGGCGGTCATGCGGATTGACCAGCTCAACGTCGCCCTGCGCGCGCGCTCCGAATGGGAAGCGATGGAGCTGGGCACCGCCCTGGTGCGCCGGCACGCGCGGGCGATCTGGCTGCCGCTGATCGCGGTGTCGCTGCCGTTGTTCGCCGTGATCAATGCCGCTGCATGGTGGGCCGATGCGTTCGGCTGGGCCTGGCTGCTGATGTGGTGGCTCAAGCCGGTATCGGACCGGATCGCGCTGTATGTGATCTCACGCGGCGTGTTCGGCGACGAACCACGTCCGTTGCAGACCCTGCGCGCGCAGCGGCACTGGGGCTGGAGCGGGTTCTGGGGCTACCTGGGCTGGCGCCGCTTCAGCCCGTTCCGCTCGCTGCTGCTGCCGGTGAACCTGCTGGAAGGCAGCGATGCCTCGCAGCGCAGCGTGCGCCGCCGCGCCGTGCTCAGCGGCACGTTCGGGCATGCCGTGCTGCTCACCCTGATGTGCATGGTGTTCGAGCTGGTAATTGTCAGCGGCGGCATCGCGGCGATCTTCCTGTTCGTGCCGCTGGAACTGCTGTCCGATTCCTGGCGCGCGGCGTGGGAAATGGTCAGCGAAACCATGCCGGCGTGGGCACAGCTGGGGGTGAATGCCCTGTTCTGGCTCGCCGCCACGTTGATCGGGCCGTTTTACGCCGGCGCCGGCTTCGCGCTGTATCTCAACCGCCGCACGGAAATGGAAGCCTGGGACGTGGAGATCGCGTTCCGGCGCATGCGTGATCGGCTGCAGCAGGCCGCGCCGCTGCTGGTATTGGCGCTGGTGCTGTGCTGGCCGATGAGTGGGCTGCATGCGGAAGAACCTGCGCAGGCGCCGAGCTGCGCTGCGCCCACTGGCATGGATGACGATGCTGGTGATGAGGAAGAAGAAGCGGCTGATGCAGTACCCGCCGACGATCCGTCGAACACTCCGGCCGTGATCTTCGGTGGCACGCCCGACACCGCCGGCTTCCGCCAGGCCGTGCAGCGCGCGTACGAAGATCCCCTGGTGGCGCCTACCCGCGAAGTGAAACGCTGGGAGCGCACCCTGAGCGAGGCCGAGAAGAACAAGAAGAAGGACGATGCGGACAAGAACCGCAATACGCTCGGGCGCGGCCCGCGCCTGCCCGCGCAGATTGCCGAATGGATCCTGTGGGGCCTGGTCGGTTTGCTGGTGCTGGGGCTGATCGCCACCGCGCCGTGGTGGCTGCGCTGGCTGCGCGGCACCGGGGTGAGGCGGCGCAAGGCCACCGATCCGGTGGTCGAGGAAGCGGTGGAACTGCCCGAAGTGATTCCGCCGGATCCCGCCGCGCGCGCGCGCGACCTGTGGCAGCAGGGCCGGCCGCGCCAGGCGCTGGCGCTGCTGTACCGGGCCAGCGTGGAATCGATGAGCGAACGCGCCGAGGTGGTGCTGCCACCGGGCGCGACCGAAGCACAGTGCCTGCGCGCCTCGCGGCGCATGCCGGTCGAGGCTGACCGCACCCTGTTCGCCCGCATCGTGCGGGTCTGGCAGTACGCCGCGTACGCCGGCCGCCTGCCCGAGCCGGACGCGTTCGACGATCTGGCCACCACCCTGCAGACCCAGTTCCGGTGGCGCGCATGAGTGCCCGTCTGCGCTGGTTGGTGGTGCTGGCCGTGCTGCTGGTGGTGGGCGTGCCATTGGCGATCCTGTTCCTGCGCAGCCATGAACGCGTGGTCCATACCGAGCACCTGCCGCCGCAGGGCGAGGCCAGCTACAACCCGCTGTACGTGCTGGGCCAGGCGCTGCGTGCCGACGGCATCACCGTGCATTCCAGCCCGCGCCTCGACCTGCCGCGCATGCAGCTCAAGCCGGCCGATACCGTGCTGTTGCTGCAGGACACCGCCGATGTGCCCGCCCCCACCGCGCAGGCGCTGCTGGCGTGGGTGGAACGCGGCGGCCACCTGCTGCTGCGCACGCCGCCGCCGTTCAAGGACGAAGACGCCGCGCAGGGGCCGCTGCTGGACGCGCTGGGCGTGGATACCGAGTACTACGAGAGCAACTGCAAGGCCTTCCACATTGCCGACGACCCGGGCCATTCCGAGTTCTGCAGTGGCCGCCGTTTCGGCGTGGACGTGCCTGACGGCGTGCGTGTCGAACGCGAATGGGGCGATGACGAGGGCCTGGTGTTCGCGCGGCTGCGCAAGGGCGAAGGAAGCGTGGACGTGCTGTCGGACATGGAGTTCCTCAAGGGCACGCCGAGGATCTTCAACGCCGAGGATCCCAAGGGCAGCCTGGCCGACGGCCTGCACGACCTCGCGCACCGCGACCTGACCCGCCATGTGCTCGACCCGAACTACGCCGAAGGCACGGTGTGGCTGATCTACGGCTCACGCCCGCCCACGCTGTGGTCACGCATCTTCTACCAGGGCTGGCCGGTGTGGGTGCCCCTGCTGCTGGCCCTGCTGGCATGGCTGTGGCAACGCGCGCAGCGGCTGGGCAGCCTGCTGCCGGCACCCGCCACAGAACGCCGTTCGCTGCTCGAACACGTGCGTGCCAGTGGCGAGCACCTGCTGCGCTATGGCAAGGCACCGCTGTTGTACGACGCCACCCGCCGCGCCTTCCTGGCCCGGCTGCGGCGGCGCGCACCCACCGCTGCCGCGCTCAGCGGCGAGGCGCAGGTGCACGCCATCGCCAGCCTGCTGCAGTGGCCGCATTCCCGTGTCCAGACCGCTTTGCAGGTGCCGCCATCGAAGGATGTGGTGGCCCTGCGTGAGCGCATCCGCCTGCTGATCCAGATGAGAAACCTGCTATGACCGACCACTCCGCTCCGCCGCCGTTGTCCCCGCCCGCGCTGACCGGGCAGAGCCTGGTTGAACGCGTCGATGCCGTGCGCGACGCCGTCGGCCGCGCTTTCATCGGCCAGCCCGAGGTGCTCGACCAGATCCTGATCGCGCTGCTGGCCGGTGGCCATGTGCTGATCGAAGGCGTGCCCGGGCTGGGCAAGACCCTGCTGGTGCGCGCCCTGGCGCAGGCACTGGAGCTGGACTACGGCCGCGTGCAGTTCACCCCGGACCTGATGCCCAGCGACGTCAGCGGCCACGCGGTGTACGACCCGAAATCGGAGAGCTTCAAGATCCGCCGCGGCCCGGTGTTCACCAACCTGCTGCTGGCCGATGAAATCAACCGCGCCCCGGCCAAGACCCAGTCGGCCCTGCTGGAAGTGATGCAGGAAGGCCAGGTCACCATCGAAGGCAAGGCGTTCGCGCTGACCCCGCCGTTCCTGGCGCTGGCCACGCAGAACCCGGTCGAACAGGAAGGCACCTACCCGCTGCCCGAAGCCCAGCTGGACCGCTTCCTGCTCAAGGTCATCATCGATTACCCGGCGCTGGAGGACGAGAAGCGGATGGTCGATGCAATCACCACCGGCCGCAGCGCGGCCGACTTTGACCTGTCGCAGGTACCGCGCGTGCTCAACGCCGCCGAGGTGATCGCGTTGCAGCAGGCGACCGCGGCGATCACGGTGGATCCGGAAGTGGTGGACTACGCGGTGCGCATCGTGGCGGCCACCCGCCAGTTCCCTGGCATCGCGCTCGGCGCCGGCCCGCGCGGCAGCATCGCGCTGGTGCGTGCGGCGCGTGCGCAGGCGGTGCTTGCCGGCCGCGACTTCGTCACCCCCGATGACGTGCGCGAGATCGCCCGCCCGGCACTGCGCCACCGTATTGCGCTGGCCCCGGAACTGCAGATCGAAGGCCAGTCGGCCGACGATGCGTTGACCGCGTTGCTGGCCAAGGTGGAAGCCCCGCGCAAATGAGGCCAGGCCCGCTGCTGCTGATACTGCTGGTCGGCTGGGCGCTGCTCGGGCTGCCGGTGGCGTTCGGGCTGCTGCCGGTGTCGGCGTGGTGGGCGTCCGCAGCGGCGATCGCGGTGCTGGCCCTGGTGGATCTGCTGCGGCTGCGCGCGCAGCCTTCGCCCACGGTGCAGCGCGAACTGCCGGAGGCGCTGGCGTTGAACGTCGAGCGGCGCACCACGCTGCGCTTCGAGTCCAGCCGCCGCCAACGCGTGGAGGTGTTCGACCTGGTGCCGGGAGCGTGGTCGCTGCAGGGCCTGCCGCGTGCATTGACGCTCAAGCCGTTGGTGGCCAGCAGCGTGGAGTACACGTTGACCCCGACCGCGCGCGGCCGCTTCGTGTTCGACGGCGTGCACCTTCGCCTGCACGCACCGTGGCGGTTGTGGCGTCAGCGCCGCCTGCTGCCGCCGGCGCTGACCGTGCGCGTGTACCCCAACTTCGCCCCGCTCACCCGCTTCGCGTTGTTCAGTGCCGAACAGGCCTCGCGCCTGGTCGGTGCGCACCTCAAGCGCCGCCGTGGCGAGGGCACCGATTTCCACCAGATGCGTGAGTACCGCATCGGCGACAGCCTGCGCCAGATCGACTGGAAAGCCACCTCGCGCGCACGCAAGCTGATCTCGCGTGAGTACCAGGATGAAAAGAACCAGCAGCTGGTGCTGATGATCGACACCGGCCGCCGCATGATGGCCAGCGAAGGCGGGCTGTCGCACTTCGACCATGTGCTCAACGCGGCGCTGGTGGTGTCCTACCTGGCGCTGCGCCAGGGCGATGGCGTGGGCCTGTTCGCCAGTGGTGGCGAGAGCCGCTGGGTGGCACCCCAGCGCGGCATGGGCGCGATCGACGCGCTGCTGCGCGCGAGCTACGACCTGCAGGCGCAGCCGGTGGCCACCGACTATCTGGCTGCTGCCACCGAACTCAGCCTGCGCCAGCGCCGGCGCTCGCTGGTGATGCTGGTCACCAACGTGCGCGATGAGGACATCGAAGACCTGCTGGTGGCGGTACGCCTGCTGCAGCGGCAACACCTGGTGTGCGTGGCCAGCCTGCGCGAGCGCGAGCTGGACGTGGCGCTGGAGCAGGAAGTGGAGACGCTGCAGGACGCGACCCAGGCCGGTGCCATCGCGCGTTACCTGCAGCAGCGCAACGACGCGCATGAAGCACTGCGCAGCCACCGGGTGATGGTGCTGGACGTGACGGCCGATGCGCTGCCCGGGGCGCTGGTGGAGCGGTACCTCGCCGTCAAACGCGACGGGTTGCTGTAGGCACGTATCGACCAACGGTCGATACCTACCGGCCACGTTACGCGACCGGGTTGAACGGTTGGTGTGCGCCGGTAGGTCACGACCGTTGGTCGTGACGCCGGTAACCCGTCAGACGTAAATCCGCGTCGGGGCTTCGTCAATGATCGCGTGCGGGACGAACCGGGCGCTGTCGCGGGTGATCCGGCTGTCATCTTCGCGGATGCCCATGCCACAGGCCTGGTCGCCCACGATCCAGCTGCCGATCAGCGGGTAACCGCCGTCGAACGACGTGAGCGGATGCGCGGCCTGGCGGATCGCCGGGCCGTTGTAGGGGCCTTCACTCTCCTGCCAGCTGCCGTCCGCCAAATGCATGGCCACGTTGGCACCTTCGCGCGAGAACAGCGGCTTGCGCACCCAGCCGGCCGGCAGCGCGCTGCCGTCATCGAACTCGGCCGCCAGCAGGTTCGGGTGGCCACGGTGGCGCTGCCACAGCAGCGGCAGCACGCCCTTGTTGCTCAGGATCGCCTTCCACGCCGGTTCCAGCAGCTGCACGCCCGAACCCGGCAGCGCCTGCCCGAACGATTCGGTCATCAGGTCTTCCAGCGGGTACAGCTTGAACAGGCTGCCAATCACCGTGTCATCGAGCGCGGTGAAGCGCCCGTCTTCGGACAGGCCGATGTCTTCGATTGCGATCGCTTCGCCACGCAGCCCGGCCTGGGCCGCGCAGTCGCGCAGGTAGGCCACGGTGCCCTGGTCTTCTTCGGAGTTGCCCACGGCACTGAAGTACAGTGGCGGCGGCAACTGCGCCGACAGCTGCCCGAAGCGCTCCACCAGCGCCTCGTGGATGGCGTTGAACTGGTCGGCGTGCGGCGGCAGGCGATTCTGGTTGCGCTGGTCTTCCAGCCACTGCCACTGGAAGAACGAGGCCTCGAACAGCGAAGTCGGCGTGTCGTAATTGAGCTCGTAGAGCTTGGCCGGACCGGTGCCGTCATAGGCGAAGTCCAGCCGTCCGTACAGGTGCGGCTCGCCGCGGCGCCAGCTGTCGGCGATCCAGTCGCGGAACGCGGGCGGAATCGCCAGCTGGTCCATCAGCTGTTCGCTGCGCACCACCTCGTCCACCAGTTCCATCGCCATTGCATGCAGCTCGGCGCTGGGGTCTTCGATGTCCTGCTCGATCTGGCGCAGGGTGAAGGCGTAGTACGCGGTTTCATCCCAGTACGGCAGGCCGTCGATGGTGTGGAAGCGGAAACCGGACTCGGCGGCACGCGCGCGCCACTGGCTGCGCTCGTCGATTCGCACACGCTTCATTGCATCAACCGCCGTAGCTGCTGCGGCTGCTGCTGGTGTTGCCGAAGCCGCCACGGCTGGCGGTGACGGCGCGGTTCGGGGTACTGGTGACCGGTGCCAGGCCGGCCTTGCCGGCGCCGATGCCGCTGGCGGTGTTCAGCCCGCCGCTGCCGCCCGGGGCCGGGCGTGCCCAGCCCTTCGCTTTGTCCTGGTAGGCCGGGCTCGCGGCCGGGGCCTGCGCCAGGCCGGCGCCACGGTTGCTGAGCATCTGCGACATGAAGAAGCCCATCATCATCGGGCCGATGAACGAGTGGCCGGTGGAGGTCTTCTGTTCCACGCACTGCTCGGCGTTGTACTCGGCTTCGCATTCGGCACGCGAGGCGTACTTGGGGGCGGCGTCGGCGGACTGCTTCTGCGCTTCGGCGAATGCCGTGCGGCACGCGGACGGGTCACCGGTGGCGTCGGTACAGGCCTGCACCGAGGTGTACAGCCCCTCCTGCACCTGCACGGCCTGATCCTTCTGGCAGGCGGTGAACAGCAGCGGTGCGGCGCTCATCAGCAGCAGTGCGGTGGTCCTGGAACGTTTCATGGCGGTGTGCCCCCCTTTCGGTATCCCCTCAATCATGCCTGATAGCCGCCAACAACCAAAACCGGCAAAGTGGGAAAGATGAACGGCGTTTCAGGATCGGCAATCCCGACGGTTGCAACAGCAACCGGAATTTTTGGGCAGAATCGAGTGGCAACGCGCCCCCACGGCCCGCCAGATCCTGCCAGCCCCCATGCCTGAATACCGCTCCCGTACCTCCACCGCCGGCCGCAACATGGCCGGCGCCCGCGCCCTGTGGCGCGCCACCGGCATGACCGATGCGGACTTCCACAAGCCGATCATCGCCATCGCCAATTCTTTTACCCAGTTCGTGCCCGGCCACGTGCACCTCAAGGACCTGGGCCAATTGGTGGCGCGCGAGATCGAACAGGTCGGCGGGGTGGCCAAGGAGTTCAACACCATCGCGGTGGATGACGGCATCGCCATGGGCCACGACGGCATGCTGTATTCGCTGCCCAGCCGCGAGATCATCGCCGACTCGGTGGAGTACATGGTCAACGCGCACTGCGCCGATGCGCTGGTGTGCATTTCCAACTGCGACAAGATCACCCCCGGCATGCTGATGGCCGCGTTGCGGTTGAACATCCCGGTGGTGTTCGTTTCCGGTGGGCCGATGGAAGCGGGCAAGACCCGGCTGGCCGAGCACAAGCTGGACCTGGTGGATGCAATGGTGATCGCCGCAGATGCCAGCGCCTCCGATGAAAAGGTGGCCGAGTACGAACGCAGCGCCTGTCCTACCTGCGGGTCGTGTTCGGGCATGTTCACCGCGAACTCGATGAACTGCCTGACCGAAGCGCTGGGCCTGTCGCTGCCAGGCAACGGGTCGACCCTGGCCACCCACGCCGACCGCGAGCAGCTGTTCCGCCGTGCCGGTCGGCTGGTGGTGGAGCTGTGCCACCGCTGGTATGGCGGCGAAGATGCCAGCGCGCTGCCGCGCGGGATCGCCACGCGTGCGGCATTCGAGAATGCGATGACGCTGGATATCGCCATGGGCGGTTCCACCAACACCATCCTGCATCTGCTGGCGGCCGCGCAGGAAGCCGAAGTGGACTTCGATCTGCATGCTATCGACGCGCTGTCACGACGGGTGCCGCAGTTGTGCAAGGTGGCGCCGAATACGCCGAAGTACCACATGGAGGATGTGCACCGCGCCGGTGGCGTGTTCGCGATCCTCGGGTCACTGGCACGCGGCGGGCTGCTGCATGTCGATGTGCCGACCGTGCACAGCCGCACCCTGGCCGATGCCATTGCGCGCTGGGATGTAGCGGTGACAAACGACGCGGGCGTGCATGAATTCTTCAGTGCCGGCCCTGCCGGCATTCCGACCCAGGTGGCTTTCAGCCAGGCGACGCGCTGGCCTTCGTTGGACCTGGACCGCGCCGAGGGGTGCATCCGCGATGTAGCGAACGCGTACTCGGCCGAAGGTGGGCTGGCGGTGCTGCGGGGCAACCTGGCCGAGGATGGCTGCGTGGTGAAGACCGCCGGCGTGGATGAGTCCATCCACGTGTTCGAAGGCAATGCGAAGGTGTTCGAAAGCCAGGACGCGGCCGTGCAGGGCATCCTGGCCGACGAGGTGCAGGCCGGCGACGTGGTGGTGATCCGCTATGAGGGCCCGCGTGGCGGGCCGGGCATGCAGGAGATGCTGTACCCGACCAGCTACCTGAAATCGAAGGGGCTGGGCAAGCAGTGTGCGCTGCTGACCGATGGACGGTTTTCGGGTGGTACGTCCGGGCTGTCGATCGGGCATGCGTCACCGGAAGCGGCAGCGGGCGGCACGATTGGATTGGTGCGTGATGGCGACCGGATCCGGATCGACATTCCGGCGCGGCGGATTGATGTGCTGGTGGATGCCGCTACCTTGGCGACGCGGCGTGCGGAGCAGGATGCGTTGGGGTGGAAGCCACGGGAGGCGCGGCCGCGCAAGGTGACCGGGGCGCTCAAGGCCTACGCATTGTTGGCGACCAGCGCGGACAAGGGCGCGGTGCGGGATGTGGGCAAGCTGTAGCTGGACAGCCGGGCTGGGCCCGGCTCTACTGGGGGCCTGTTGATACGCAGCCACGTATGGCGTGGCTCTACGCCATGGGGGCACCCCGCCAATTGTTGACCGATGCGCCGCCGCGACCCCCGCGCCAACCGCTGATCGATGCGCTGCGCGGGTTCGCGCTGCTGGGCGTGTTCCTGGTCAACCTGCGGTTCTATTCGCTGGATGCCTTGCTGGATGAGGCCGCGCAGCAGGCGCTGCCGAGTGCCGCGCTGGATCATGCGGTGCGCACCGGAATGGGGTGGCTGGTGGATATGAAGGCGGTGACGATCTTCTCGCTGCTGTTCGGCATGGGCTTTGCCATGCAGATGGAAATGCGCCCTGGGCTGGTTCCGCATCTGCGCCGGATGGGGGCGTTGGCCCTGATCGGGCTGCTGCATGCCACGGTGCTGTGGTGGGGCGACATCCTGCTGACCTATGCCGTGGTGGGCTTGCTGCTGCCGCTGTTCCGGCACCTGGGCAACCGCGGGTTGCTGGTGGCCGGCCTGGTGGCGGCGCTGTTCCTGCCACCGCTGCTGGCCCCGTGGATGCGCGAGTGGGTGCTGACGCTGACGCCGCGCACGCAGATGTATGGGAATGCGCTGGATGCGCTGTCCGGCGGCACGCTCTGGCAGGCGTGGTGGCAGAACCTGGTGCTGGGCGGCTGGGTGCGGCTGACCAACTGGGCCCTGCTGCTGTTCGTGCTGGGCCGCTTCCTGCTGGGCTACTGGGCGGGGCGCCGGGGGCTGTTGCAGCGGCCCGAACAGCACCTGCCGCTGCTGTGGGGCCTGTGCGTTGGCGGCGCGATGGTTGGCGTGGTGTTCCTGTGCATCGAGGCCGCTGCGCCCGCGCTGAAGGCGCACTGGCCGCTGCTGCGCGATGGGGTACCGGGCTATCTGCTGCGGGTGAGCTACCGGGTGGCGCCGCTGGCGCTGGGCATCGCCATCGCCTGCGGGTTCGCGCTGCTGTACCTGCGGCCGTGGGCCGAGCGCGGGTTGCGCGTGCTGGTGCCGGCCGGGCGCATGACCTTGAGCAACTACCTGCTGCAGAGCCTGGTGTGCGTGCCGCTGTTTGCCGGGTTCGGGCTCGGTATCGGGCCATCGCAGGGCCTGTGGCCGGTGCTGCTGGTGGCGGCCATCGTGTTTCCGCTGCAGCTGTGGCTGAGTGCGTGGTGGCTGCGACGGTACTACTTCGGCCCGGCGGAGTGGCTGTGGCGCAGCCTGAGCGATGGGCAGCGCCTGCCGATGCGTCGCGCATAGCTGACACTGCGCTGGACACGCATGGCGTGTCCCTACGCGCCGTCGCGATCAGCATCCCCCACGCCCGGCGAAGGTGCGTAGCGACACGCCATGCGTGTCCCACGGGGTGCTCGTCAGCCGATGACGCGCTTGAACGGCGGCAACGCATCGATGATGCGCTTGCCGTAACGGCGGCTGATCAGGCGCGAGTCGAGGATGATCACGCGGCCGGTGTCGGTGGAGGTGCGGATCAGGCGGCCGGCGAACTGGGTCAGCGTACGCAGCGCGTGCGGGATGGCGATCAGGTTGAAGGCGTTCAACCCGCGGCTTTCGAACCATTCGCTCAGGGTGGAGGTCTGCGGATCGGTCGGCACCGCGAACGGTACCTGGGTGATCACCACCGTGGTGCAGGCTTCACCGGGCAGATCGAGGCCTTCGCCGAACGAGTTCAGCCCGAACAACACCGACCCCTCGCCTGCCGAGGTGCGCCGCAGGTGTTCGTCGATCATCTTCTGCTTGGCCGTTTCGCCCTGCACCAGCACCTGCTTGCGCTGCGCGGCGGGCATCAGTTCGGCCACCTTTTCCATCTTCCAGCGCGAGGTGAACAGCACGATGCTGCCCTTGCTCCAGTCCAGTTCCTTGACCAGGTACTTGGCCACTTCCTTCGGGTGCCGGTCGCGGTCGTCCGGGGTGACCGGGAAGTTGGGCACGATCAGCTCGGCCTGGTTGGGCAGGTCGAACGGGGACGCGAGCGAGACCATCTCTGCTTCGTTGGGAATGCCGTTGTCGATCGCCAGCGCCTGGAAATCACCACCGCCGGTGAGGGTGGCCGAGGTCATCACCACGGAATCCACTTCATCCCACAACAGCTTGCGCAGCACGTTGGCGGCCGACACGGGCGAGCCGTGCAGGATCAGGTCGCCATCGCGCGACAGCGTCACCCAGCGCGCGAACGGCGGCTGGCCTTCCTTGTCTTCGCGGCGCCAGGCGGTCCACAGGTTGTGCTGCTGTTCGATCATTTCCAGCGCCATGCCCAGCGTGCGCTGCAGGCGCTCGCGCGCGGCGTCTTCGGGCTTGCCCTTGGCCACCTGCGACTGCGCGGCGTGGGCCCAGTTGAACAGCGCGCGGGTGTCATCAGCCAGCGCCTCGATATCGGCCATCCAGATGTCCGGCAGCCGCCCGTTCGGCGCGCGCCACATCGGCTCCTGCGCGGTCGGGTCCGGTTGCCAGCTGCGGTCGATCACATCGCGGAACGCGCGCAGCTGCTTGCTGACCCGCGCGGCCACGTCGATGGCTTCGTTGGGCAGCAGGTTGCCCAGCTTGTCCTTGTCCACCGCGCGGTAGGCGGCGGCGATGAGGATCTGCAGGCGGCCGGTGCGCTTGGCCATCTCATCCAGGGCCAGGCTGGCCGCGCCCTGGTCGATGGCCACGTTGCCGATGTGGTGGCCTTCGTCGAGCACCAGCAGCATGTCCGAGGGCGGGGCGATCAGCGGCTGACCGTTGTCGCTTTCGCCAATGGACAGGGCCGACAGCAGCAACGCGTGATTGGTGACCACGATCTGGGCGTCGCGCACGGTGTTGCGCGCGCGCAGCACGGCGCACTGGGCGGAGTAGGCGCACTTGCGCCCGGCACAGCCGGAGGCCGGGGTGGTGATGCGCGAGCGCAGCGAGGGGCTGATGGTGTCGGGCGCGTTGTCCAGGTCGCCGTTCCAGCGCCCTTCGACGAAATCCTTGCTCAGCTTCTGCGCCAGGTCCATTTCAATCGGCGCCAGCGGGCGGTCGAACAGCGGCTGTTCGTCCTCGAACATGCCTTCCTGCGCGCCATCGCCATGCGCTTCAGCGGCATTGCGCGTGCACAGGTAGCGGGTGCGGCCCTTGGCCAGCGCCACGGTGGCCTCCAGGCCGGTGGCCTTGAGGAAGTTGGGAATGTCGCGCTCGACCAGCTGCGACTGCAGCGCCACGGTGCCGGTGCTGATCACCAGCTTTTTCTTGGTGGCCAGCGCAATCGGCACGCCGGCGGTGAGGTAGCCCAGGCTCTTACCCACGCCGGTGGGGGCCTCGACCACCCCTACCCCGCCGCTCTGCGACAGCGCACGCGAGACCACGCCGATCATCTGGCTCTGCGAACGCCGCGTGCTGAAGCCGGGGGTATTGGCCTGCAGCTTGGCGTAGGCATCGCGGATGACGGTCTTGAGCTCGTCGTTCAGCGCACGCGGGGCTTCAACTTTTTCGGTCACGACGGGGAGGTCCTGCCTGGATCAGGCGGGTATTTTCTCATGCTCCGGGGCCCGGACCGGCGCGGATTTTTCCGCGCCGGTTCAGATCCGTGACCGGGGTCGCCCGGTCAGGCCGCCGGGGCGGCGCGGTTGCGCAGCGCACGGGTCATCGCCCACACCAGCAGCACCGTGGCCAGGGCATCCACCAGGCCCAACGCGAAGTGGCCGCCGCGCAGCCAGTACGACAGCATCTGTACGTTGCCGTAGTCGCCGGTCTGGACCAGCCAGGTCGGGACGATGTTCAGCGCCAGCCCGCCCAGGGTGCCGGCCAGCAGCAGGCCCAGCGCCCACAGGGCGACACTGCGGATGGCACCGCGCGGGGTATCCACCACCCACACCAGCGACACCGCCAGCGCGATCAGCACCGGCAGGCGCATCGCGACCATGCCCAGCAGGCTGAGCAGCAGATCCATGCTGCTGCTCACTCTTCACCCGCCAGGGCGTTGCGGGCGCGCAGTTCGGCGTAGACCGGATCGGTTTCCGGGCGCACTTCGTGCCATTGCTGGAAGCTGGTGGCGGCTTGTTCGACCAGCATGCCGAGGCCGTCGACGATGTTGCGGCACTGTGCCGCGCGGGCCCAGGCCAGGAACGCAAAGGAGGCCTCGCCATAATTCAGGTCCACGGCGGTGGTCATGCTGTTGACCAGTGACAGCGGCAGCTTGAACTCTTCATTGCGGTCACGGCCCGCAGAGGTGGCGTTGACGATCAGCTCGAAGTCGCCGAGTTCGTCCATGCGGTCCCAGTACTGTGTCAGCACGCGGCCGGGCTCGCCGATCGCATCGCTCAGCTCGTCGGCACGCTCGGGCGTACGGTTGACCACCACCAGTTCGCGGATGCCGGCATCCAGCAGCGCCGGGGCCACGCTGCGCGCCGAACCACCGGCACCCAGCAGCAGCACGCGGCGGCCGCGCAGGTCCAGGCTGTGGCGGTCGGTGAGGTCGCGCACCAGGCCCACGCCATCGGTGGTGTCGCCGTGCCAGCCGTCACCCTTGCGCAGCAGCGTGTTGACCGACTGGGCCAGCATGGCGCGGGAGGTAAAGGTCTTGCACAGCCCGAAGGCGATTTCCTTCAGCGGCGCGGTGACATTGGCACCGACGCCACCGTCGGCGGCGAACGCCTCCAGCGCCGCCGGGAAATCGGCCGGTGCCGCTTCAATGGCGCGGTAATCCAGCGCGATGCCCTCCTGGCGGGCGAACGCGGCATGGATGTGCGGCGACTGCGAGTGGGCGATGGGCTGGCCGAATACGGCGTAACGGGCGGTCATGGGTGTCTTAAACTCCGGGCCTGGATTGAAACGCAAACCCCAATGGAAGCGACTATGCGCACTCCCTTGTCTCTGCTCGCGCTGAGCCTGAGTTTACTCTCCGCACCGGGCGCGATGGCGCTTTCCGAGTTCGGCATCGAAGGCATGGGGGTGGTGTCGACCAAGGCCAACGAGGCCCAGGCGACCATCGCGCCGGATGGCAAGCGCATCATCTGGGCCAGCGACCGGCCCGGCGGCGCCGGCGGCTGGGACCTGTGGCAGGCCACGCTGCGCGACGGGCGCTGGCAGGATCCGGCGCCGCTGGCGCTCAACACTGCCGGGGATGAGGTGGATCCGTTCTTCAGCCACGACGGGGCCTGGCTGTACTTCGCCTCCAACGGCGGCAGCGGGCGCGGTGGGTTCGACCTGTATGGGGTGATGATCCGCGAGGACGGCAGCTTCGGCACCGTGCTGGCGATGCCGGTGACGGTCAACACGGCGGCCGACGAGCGCCGCCCGGCGCTGCGGCCGGATGGGCAGGTGCTGCTGTTCGCGCGCAATGGCAAGGGCACCCAGGGTGGGTTCGACCTGTTCGTGGCGACCGCGCAGGGCCGCGGGTTCAACGCGGCGACGCCGTTGCCGGCGCCGCTCAACAGCGCGGCCGACGAGCTGGGCGGTGATTGGCTGGGCAATGGCGGGGCGCTTGTGTTCACCCGCGTGGCGGGTGGGCATTCGCAGGTGTGGCAGGTGGGCTGCGACTACGGCGCGGCGGCGGTGCCGCTGGGGCTGTCGTTCAATACCGCCGACGGGCAGACCGGCGCGCCGGTGGTGGATGCATCCAAGCCGAGCGAGCTGGTGGTGGCTGGGCAGGCAAAGTCGCCGAAGGCCGGCGGGTTGGACCTGTACAGGTTGCGCACACCAACGGTGGCTGGCTGCCGGTAAGGATGGTAGGTACCGACCGTTGGTCGGTACGCTTTTCCTTCAGTACGCGCGCAGCAAGGCGGCGCGCTGCTGCTCGTACTCGGTTTCGCTGATCTCGCCGTTGTCCTTGCGCTGGTTCAGCGCGGCCAGCTGGGCCTGCACGGCCGGCGGCAGGTTGGCTTCGCGGGCCAGGCGGGCGGCGGCCGAGGGTTGCTCGGGCGCGCGGCGGGCGGCACGCAGCACGCCGCGGATGACCAGGCCGATCACCACCGCGAACACCAGCACGCCGGTGCCCCAGGTCAGCCACTGCACCCATCCCATCGTCTGCATCATCCTGCTCCTGTCTGCGTGTTGACGCGTATTGTCAGCGTTCGCGCAGCCAACGCGCCACCTGCGGTGCGAAATAGGTCAGCACGCCATCGGCACCGGCCCGCTTGAAGCCGATCAGCGACTCCAGCACGCAGGCGCGTTCGTCCAGCCAGCCGTTGGCGAAGGCCGCTTTCATCATCGCGTACTCGCCACTGACCTGGTACGCAAAGGTGGGCACGCCGAACTGCTGCTTCACCCGGCGCACCAGGTCCAGGTAGGGCATGCCCGGCTTGACCATCACCATGTCCGCGCCCTCTTCCAGGTCCAGCGCGATTTCGCGCATGGCCTCGTCGCCGTTGGCCGGGTCCATCTGGTAGGTCTTCTTGTCGGCCTTGCCGAGGCTGGCCGAGCTGCCCACCGCGTCGCGGAACGGGCCGTAGAACGCCGAGGCATACTTGGCCGAGTACGCCATGATGCGCACGTTGACGTGGTTCTGGGCGTCCAGCGCGCGGCGGATCGCGCCGATCCGGCCATCCATCATGTCCGACGGCGAAATGATGTCCACGCCGGCTTCGGCGTGCGAGAGCGACTGCTTGACCAGCGCGGCCACGGTGATGTCGTTGAGCACGTAGCCCTTGTCGTCGATGATCCCGTCCTGGCCGTGGGTGGTGTACGGATCCAGCGCTACGTCGGTCATCACCCCCAGCTCGGGGAAGCGCGATTTCAGCGCGCGGATCGCCCGCTGTGCCAGGCCGTTCTCGTCCCACGCGGCGGCTGCATCCAGGCTCTTGCCGGCCGGGTCGATCACCGGGAACAGGTCGATCACCGGGATGCCCAGTTCCAGCGCTTCCTCGGCCACTTTCAGCAGCTCATCGATCGACAGCCGTTCCACGCCCGGCATCGAAGCGACCGGCGCTCGGCCGGCCAGCTCGTGCACGAACACCGGGTAGATCAGGTCGTCGGTGGTCAGCGTGTTTTCGCGCATCAGCCGGCGCGAGAACTCGTCGTGGCGCATGCGGCGGGGGCGATAGTCGGGGTGGGCCATGGGATGCTCCAGACGGTATTCGGTTACTGCAGCAGGTAGCGCTGCGGTTGCAGGGGTTCCGGCAGCGGGCGCACGCCCAGGCTGTCGAGCAGGTCGATTTCGATGGTGCGGACCATCGCATCCAGCGGCAGGTCGTTGGGTTCCAGCCCGAACGGTTCCTCCATTTCCTCGCCCAGCTGGTCCAGCCCGAAGAAGGCATAGGCCAGCACCGCCGACACCACCGGGGTCGCCCAGCCCAGCGAGCTGGCCAGGCCGAACGGCAGCAGCACGCAGAACATCCACGCGCAGCGGTGCAGCAGCAGGGTGTAGGCGAACGGCAGCGGGGTCAGCAGGATGCGCTCGCAGCCGGCCTGGATGCTGGACAGCGCATGCAGGCGGGTTTCGAACTGGGCATACAGGATGCTGTCGATCTCACCGGCGCGCAGCGCGGCGGTGGTTTCCACCGCGATCATCGCCAGCAGCTGGTCCGGCACGTTCTGGCGCTGCGCGTAGCGCTCGCGGTCGGCCTCGGGTACCCAGGGCAGCCCGGCCAGCGCGGCGTCCTGCCCGCGCAGGCGTGCGGCCAGTGCATGCGCGAAGGCGATGGCCAGGCGGCAGATGCGGTCGGCGCGTGCCGGCTGTCCGGCCAGCAGCGTGCTGCACAGCCGCGCCAGGCTGCGCGATTCATAGATGAGCTGGCCCCACAGCTTGCGCCCTTCCCACCAGCGGTCGAAGCAGGCGTTGTTGCGGAAGCTCAGGAAGATGGACAGCACCAGGCCCAGCAGCGTGAACGGCGCCACCGACACGCGCTCGATGCCCGGCGGGTGGGCCAGTTCGGCGAAGGTGGCGACCGCGACGGCCAGCACGAAGATGGCGGCCACCTTCGGCGCGATGGCAGGCACGATGGAGCCGCGCAGGATGTACAGCAGCTGCCAGCCGTGAGGGCGGGGACGAATGATCATGGGGCGGTCATTCTACGCCCTCGGGTGCGGCAACCCGGCAGGTGCGACGGGGTGTCGCAGTCAGAGGATCCCGCCGCCGATGGACAGGCGCACGATGCCCACCACCACCACGACCGCGTTGAGCAGCAGGCCGGTCCACGCGCGGCCGCGTTTGGTCGGGTGGGTGAACAGGATGCCGAGCGCGCCGATGACCGCACCGACTGCGGCGAAGGGGATCAGGAACCAGTTGCCCCAGCCCAGCAGCGGGATCAGGGCCAGGATCATCCACAACAGGGCCACGACGCCCCACAACAAACTGATCAATCCCATGCCCCGCTCCCCTAACCTGAAAATGCTGGCGGCAGCGTAGCGACCCCCGTGCCAGTGGCGCGTGATGGCGGCGGCAAGATCGGGATGCGGCAGGCTCACCCCGGCGGTGTTAACGTTCGCCAGAACGGGGTTGGCGCCGATTCAGTGGCCGGCCCGGATGATCCAGGCGCAGGCCGACCAGGCCGAACAAGGGTGAACCCATGAACATTCGACTCCTTCCGCTGCTCGGCGTGCTGCTGGCCGTGACCGGCTGCGCCAGCACCTCCAAGGTGATGCTGGGCCAGAGCCGTGCACCGACCGATCCGGCGCTGGTGCAGATCTATTCCACGCCACCGCCGGGTTCGATTGAAATCGCCCAGCTGGAGTCCACCAGTGCGGCAGGCTTCGGCACCCAGGGCCAGACCGATGCGGCGGTGATGCGGCTGAAGAAGGAAGCGGCCGCGCTCGGTGCCAACGGGGTGATCCTGATGGGCGTGGAGTCCAGCAGCTCAGGCGGCGGCCTGTCCGTAGGCGGCGGCAGCTACGGTTCGCATAGTGGCGGCGGCGTGGGCATCGGCATTCCGACCACGCAGAAGCGCGCGGCCGGCGTGGCAATCTGGGTTCCCAACCCGCCACCGGCGGACCGCCTGCCGGTGCAGACGATCACGCCGACCCGGTGAAAGCGGGTCACGACCAACGGTCGTGACCTACCCAACAGCCGATCGAATGGTCGGTTCGAATGGTCGGTTCGAATGGTCGGTTCGAATGGTCGGTAGGCCACGACCGTTGGTCGTGGCCCACGCGGAGTTGATTACTTTGCCGTGTACCGCGGGATGAAGACCTCGTTGACCGCCTTGGCCAGCTGGTTCGGCGGCAGCAGGCCCTGGTCGAGCAGGAAGTTGTTGAACGCCAGGCGGTCGAACTTCGCCCCCAGTGCCAGTTCGGTCTGCATGCGCAGTTCCAGGATCCGGGTGTAGCCGTAGAAGTAGCTGCCCGCCTGGCCCGGCGACCGCACCATGTAGCGGTCCAGTTCCTGGGTGGCCATCGCCTGCGACAGGCCCACTTCGTCGATCAGCACGCGCTCGGCCTTGGCACGGTCGATCAGGCCCAGGTTGAGCATCGGGTCCAGCATCGCGCGCGCGGCGCGCAGCAGGCGGAACTGCAGGGCGATCAACTGCCCGTCCAGCGGCTCGTACGGCACCATTTCGGCTTCGGCATACAGCGCCCAGCCTTCCACGTTGACCGAATTGAACGCGAACATGGTGCGCGCCAGCGACACGCCGCGCTCCACCATCGCGGTGAACTGCAGCTCATGGCCCGGGCGCCCTTCGTGCGCGCTCAGCGTCCACGCGGCCGAGCCGAAGTTGAAGTCGTCGTACTGCGCGGCCTTGTCGCCGGCGGCCGGGTTGCCCAGCGGCAGCACGAAGGTGCCCTGCTGGCCGGTGTTGCCCACCAGCGGCGCCGGCAGGAAGTGCGGGGCCGGCGAGGCAGCGCTTTCGGCGGCCGAGCCCAGCCGCATCTGCATCGGGCGCTGCGGCACGTCCACGATCTTCTGGGCGCGGATGATCGGGTCGATCGCATCGATCACGCCGCGGTAGTGGTGCTCCAGCTGGTCGTTGGCGATCTTGTCACCCTTCAGCGCGCGGATCACCGCCACCGGGTCGGTCGGGTCGGCCACCTTCAGGCCCTTGGCCTTGACCACCAGCGGCGCCAGCTGGCGCATCGCCGAACGGGTTTCCATGAACTCCAGCTGCGCCCGCTGCATCAGCAGCTTGGGGTCGATGTCGATGCCCACGCGCTTGAGCTGGAAGGCGTACAGCGGCTCGGGCAGGCGCGCATCGGCACGTGCCTTGGGCAGCACCTCGCTCTTCGTCCAGTCGCGGTACTCGCGCAGCTGGGTGGCGATGGTCTTCAGCGCCTCGTCGGCGCCGGCGACCTTGTACTTGTCGAACAGCTTTTCGATGCCGGTGATGTAGGTATCGACGTTGGCCAGCGACTGCTCGACCTCGATCTTCGTCGGCTGCAGCAGCGTCTTGTCGGCCAGGCGCTCTTCATAGCGCTGGCGCGACAGCGTGGTGATGGCGGTGCTGCCCGGGGCCAGGCCGGCATAGGCCTTCAGGCGGTCCAGCGCCTTGGCGCGGCGCTCGGCCGGCACCTGGTCGGACAGCAGCAGGTTGATGCCGCTGAACACCGTCTGCGGGGTATCGCTCCACGGCAGCAGGTACTTTTCGTTGAGTTCGCTGCCTTCGATGTTCTCGTCGGCGGCGGCGATCATGATCGCCAGGTCCTGGCGCACGTTCGGGTCGCGCTCGGTGGCCAGCTTGGCCTTGAGCTGGTCGCGCGCCTTGGCCATCGCGGCGCGGTAGCGCTTGGCGTTGTCCGGCCCGAAATCGGCCACCTTGTCGTCGTAGCCCGGCACGCCGAAGAAGCCGGTCTCTTCCGGCTGGAACGGGCCCTGCGCGTCGAGCAGGATCTGCGCCAGTTCGTTGCTGCGGGTCACCCAGGCCGCACTGGCCGGGGCCTTGGTGGCGGCAGGAGCGGCAGCGAAGGCCGGCGGCGCACTGAGCGCGGCGGGGACGGAAAGGGCCAACGCGACGGCAAGGGCAAGCGGCTTCATGCAGGACTCCAGTGAGCGGGTGCCTGCGACCCTACGCACTCGGGGAGGCAGCGGCAATCGGCCGGAGGTCATGGCCGCCGCCCGGCGGGCCCCCGCCCGCGCCCCACCGGCACGGACGGCGCCAGGTGGGGCTCCCGGAAGCGTGCGTTACGGCTTGAGGCAGCGGGCCAGGAAATCCTCGGCCAGGCGGTAACGGTGCAGCGCGTTGCTGCCCGACAGGCCGTGCTTGGCGCCCGGGTAGGTCATCAGCTCGAACGGCTGGCCGCGCTTCTGCAGCGCGCTCATCAATTCGGTGGAATTGGTGAACAGCACGTTGTCGTCGGCCATGCCGTGGATCAGCAGCAGGCGCGAGCGCAGGCCGTCGATGTGGGCCAGCACCCGCGCTTCTTCATAGCCCTTGGCGTTGCGCGCCGGCAGGTCCATGTAGCGTTCGGTGTAATGGGTGTCGTACAGGCCCCAGTCGGTAACCGGCGCGCCGGCCACGCCGCAGGCGTACTGGTCCGACGCCTTGGCCAGCAGCATCAGGGTCATGTAGCCGCCGTTGGACCAGCCCTGCACCCCGATGCGCGCCGGGTCCACCCACGGCTGCTGCTTGAGCCAGTCGACGCCCTTGAGCTGGTCGGCCACTTCCACCGTGCCCTGCACCCCGTACAGCGCACCGCCGAAATCGCGGCCACGGCGCGGGGTGCCGCGGTTGTCCAGCGAGAACACCACATAGCCCTGCTGGGCCAGGTACTGGTTGAACAGGTGGTCGCCACGGCCGGGCCAGCTTTCGGTGACGGTCTGGCTGGCCGGGCCGCCATAGACGTACACCACCACCGGGTAGCGCTTGGCCGGGTCGAAGCCAGCGGGCTTGATCAGGCTGTAGTTCAGCGCGGTGCGGCCGTCGGCCGCGGTGAGGGTGCCGAACTCCACCGGGCGCTGCGCATCCAGGTAGCGCGCGTACGGGTGGCTGGGATCTTCCAGGTTGTTCTCCACCAGCGTGGCGATCTTTTCGCCATTGGCACGGTGCAGCGCGATCTGCGGCGGCGTGGTGGTGTTGGACCAGCTGTCCACGTACACGCTGGCGTTCTTCGCGAAGCTGGCGCTGTGCATGCCCGGTTCGCTGGACAGGCGCTGCAGCGCCCCGCCCTGCAGCGGCACGGCGTACAACTGGCTTTCGCGCGAGGAATCCACCCCGGCGCGGAAGTAGACCTTGCCGGCGTCTTCGTCCACGGCCAGCAGTTCGTCCACCGGCCAGTTGCCGCTGGTGAGTGCGGTCACGCTCTTGCCGTCATCGGACACGCGGTACAGGTGCTGGAAACCGCTGCGCTCGGACGACCACAGGAAACCGCCCTGCTTGAGGAAATGCAGGCTGTTGTGCAGCGGCACCCAGGTCGGCGACGTTTCAGTGACCAGGGTGCGCTGCTTGCCGCTGGCCAGGTCGGCCTGGATCAGTTCCAGGGTCTTCTGGTCGCGCGACTGGCGCTGGAAGGTGAGGTGCTGCGGGTCGCGCCAATCGACGCGGGCCAGGTAGATGTCCGCGTTGCGGCCCAGATCGACCCAGCGCGCGGCGGCATCGGCGCGCGGGGCGATCACGCCCAGCTTGACGGTGACGTTGTGGTCGCCGGCGGCCGGGTAGCGCTGTTCGATCATCTCGGTGCGGTCGGCGTACATCTCATAGCGCTTCTGCACCGGCACTGGCGATTCGTCGATCCGGGCGAAGGCGATGGCCGAGTCGTCCGGCGCCCACCAGTAACCGGTGTGGCGGTCCATTTCCTCGTCGGCGACGAATTCGGCCACGCCATTGCCGATGGTCTCGCTGCCATCGCGGGTGAGCTGGATCTGGCGACCGCTGGCCAGGTCGATCACCCACAGGTTGCGGTCGCGCACGAAGCTGACGAAGCCGCCCTTGGGCGACAGCTTGGCATCGGTGGCGAAGCCCTCACCGTGGGTGAGCTGGCGCACGGCGGCCTGGCCCTGCTTGTCCAGGTCGTACAGATACAGTTCGCCGCCCAGCGGGAACAGCAGGGTGCGCGCGTCGGGCGACCACTGGTAATCCACGATGCCGGTCATGGCGGCAATGCGCTGGCGCTCGCGGCGGGCCTTTTCGGCATCGCTCAGGGTTTCATCGCCGGGCAGCACTACCTTGGAATCGACCAGCAGGCGGGTCTGGCCGCTGGCGATGTCATACGCCCACAGGTCCAGCTGGTTGCGGTCGGCCTCTTTGCCGCGCAGGAAGCTCACGCGTGAGCCATCCGGCGCCACCTTGGGCTTCATCAGGGTCGGGCCGGACAGCGGCAGCGGTCCGGTGATGGCATCCAGGGTGAGCTTTTCGGCGTGGGCGATGGTGGTCGAGGCGAGCATGAGGGCGAGCGAGGCAACAAAGTGGCGCATGGAATCTTCCGGCGGCGGCTGGGCGTTCCCGGTCCGGTGGGGCGGGTTGGGAGCGGACCATCCTAACCAAAACCGGGGGGCGGGTGCCGGGGGGCAGATCGGCGGCGATGCCGCCTGGTTTACCGCTGGCCGAACAGGTGCTTGCGCTCTTCGTCGGACAGCGGCTTGCCGGCATCCGGGTTGACCTGATGCTTCAGCGCGTAGGCCCGCTGGGTCGCCGGGCGCGCGGCAATGGCGTCGTGCCAGCGCTTCAGGTTCGGGAACGCGGCGAAATCGACCGGCAGCTTGTCGTACGCACCGATCCAGGGGTAGCTGGCCATGTCGGCGATGCTGTAGTCGTCGCCGCCCAGGTAGGCGCTGCTGGCCAGGCGCTTGTCCATCACCCCGTGCAGGCGGCGCACTTCGTTGCCGTAGCGCTCGATGGCATACGGAATCTGCTCGGGCGCATACACGTTGAAATGGCCCATCTGGCCGCTCATCGGGCCCAGCCCGGCCATCTGCCAGAACAGCCATTCCAGCACCGCCACCCGGCCGCGGGTGTCGGCCGGCAGGAATTTCCCCGTCTTCTCGGCCAGGTACAGCAGGATCGCCCCGGACTCGAACACGCTCTGCGGCGCGCCCCCGTCGGTGGGCTGGTGGTCGACCAGCGCCGGCATCTTGTTGTTGGGGGAAATAGCGAGGAATTCGGGCTTGAACTGGTCGCCGCTGCCGATGTTCACCGGCTTGATGGTGTACGGCAGGCCCAGCTCTTCCAGCAGCAGGGTGACTTTGTGGCCGTTCGGGGTAGGCCAGTAGTACAGATCGATCATGACAGGACCCAGCGGTTCAGGAATCCCGAGTCTAGTGCGTCAGCTGGCTTGGCAGGGTCATGCCGGCCCGCTACTCTGCGGCGTCCCCCGCAACGCAGCATCCCAGCATGAGCTCGACCGAAAAGCCCATCAGCCCCCTGTCGTCCCTGATCTTCGCCTCGCGCTGGCTGCAGCTGCCGCTGTACCTGGGCCTGATCCTGGCGCAGTGCGTCTACGTGTTCCTGTTCGGCAAGGAGCTGTGGCACCTGGTCCACAAGGCCAACACCATGGGCGAGCAGGAAATCATGCTGCTGGTGCTGGGCCTGATCGACGTGGTGATGATCTCCAACCTGCTGGTGATGGTGATCGTGGGCGGCTACGAGACCTTCGTTTCGCGCCTGCGCCTGGAAAACCACCCTGACCAGCCGGAGTGGCTGAGCCACGTCAATGCCAGCGTGCTGAAGGTGAAGCTGGCGCTGTCGATCATCGGCATCTCCTCGATCCACCTGCTCAAGACCTTCATCGGCGCCGGCAACCTGGACGGCCTGCCGGCGTGCAACAGCCCGGAGTACGTCACCGCGGTGCTGGATGCCGTGGCCAAGTACGGCCCGGCCGTGGAAGCCTCGTTCAAGTGCTCCACCATGACCGGCAGCGGGGTGATGTGGCAGACCATCATCCACGCCGCATTCATCCTGTCGGCCATCGGCATTGCCTACACCGACAAGCTGATGGCCCACACCCCGAGCAAGTCGCTGGCGCACTAAGCGCCCGCCCTGCCCGCCCCGGCCCTGCAAAGCAGGGCGCGGGGATGCTAGATTGGGCACCTGCTGCACCGCGCCGGACGCTGGGAAACGTACCGGGGCTTCGGTCGGCCTGACCGCATCAGGCCTTACGTATCGTCGTTCTTCAAAGGGGAGTTGGATGTCGCACGTCAACACGAACGCCAAGGCGCGCCTGCTGGTGCCGCTGACCCTGGTGGTGGCTCTGGCCGCCTGCTCGGGCAAGGACGAAACGGCTCCGGCCGCGCCGACCGCACCGGCTGCCACGGCCGCAGCACCTGCCGCCGCGCCGCCGGCTCCGGCGGTTTCGGCCAAGGTCCAGTCAATGGGGACCGAGGAACTGCGTGACCTCGCCAGCAAGGCCCTGCGCGAGAACCGCATGTACGGCCCGGCCGGCGACAACGCCATGGAGTACTACCTGGCGCTGCGCGAGAAGACCCCGGACGATGCCTCGATCAAGAGCGCGTTGTCGGACCTGCTGCCGTACACGCTGATTGCCGCCGAGCAGAGCCTGACCCGCGAGGACTTCACCGAAGGCCAGCGCCTGGTGGCGCTGATCGAGAAGGTGGACCCCACCGCACCGGCGCTGCCGCGCCTGAAGTCGGGCATCACCAACGGCATGCAGACCGCCCTCAAGCGCACCCAGGAAGAGACCGACAAGGTCAAGAAGGACGCTGAGAACAAGGTCAAGCTGCTGGCCGACCAGCAGCGCCAGCAGCAGGCCACCGAAGCTGAAGCGGCCAAGCAGATCGCCGCGCAGCAGGATGCCGCCCGCCGCGAAAGCGAGCGCCAGGACACCGAGCGCCAGGCAGCGGCCCGCCGCGAAGCCGAACAGCGGCAGCAGGCTGCCGCTGCCGCCCAGGCCGCTGCTGCCCGCCAGCCCACCGCCGCACCGGCCGCCGCAGCCGCCCTGCGTCCGATCAGCACCCCGGCGCCGCGCTACCCGACCGACGCACTGCGCGCCGGTACCTCGGGCGAAGTGCTGGTGGAGATCACCGTGGGCACCGACGGTTCTGTCACCAGCTCGCGCGTGCTGCGCGCCACCCCGGCACGCATCTTCGACCGCGAGGCGCTCAACGCGGTCAAGCGCTGGAAGTTCGAACCGGTCAGCGCCCCGGTCACCACCCGCCGCACGCTGTCGTTCGCGCCGGGCGGTTGATCCACGATTGATGGGCAAAAAGAAAAACCCCGGAGCGATCCGGGGTTTTTTGTTGCCGCCGTATCGACCAACGGTCGATACCTACCGGCTGCCGTGGCGGTAGGTACCGACCGTTGGTCGGTACACAGCCGCCCGGAAATCAACCGGAGATCGCGAGGCGCTCCTGGTGGTAACGGCGTACGGCGGCGAACCACAGCAGTGCGGCCAGGCCGAAGCCTGCCACCAGGTACACCGCCCACATCTGCGGGCTGATCGGTTCGTGGCGGATGATCTTCAGCAGCATCTGGTTCTGCGCCAGGAACGGTACCGCCAGCTGCCACAGCTCGGACTTCACCGGGTACACCATCAACGCGTAACCGGGCAGCATCGGCAGCAGCATCAGCCAGGTCATGTGGCTCTGCGCCTCTTTCATGCTCTTGGCCGCTGCCGAGAGGAAGGTCAGCAGCGAGGTCCCGATGAACAGGATCGGCATCATCACGAACAACATCTGCAGCATCGACAGCAGGCCCATGTTGAGCTGCCGCGCCGCCGCACCGGTGGACAGCTGCGCGCTGAGCTTGAACGCCGCCAGCGTGAGCAGCAGCGACACCACGCCCACCACGCAGGCGGCGGCGATCTTGCCGCTGACGATGGCGCTGCGCCGGGCCGGGGTGGCCAGCAACGGCTCCAGTGACTGCCGCTCACGCTCGCCCGCGGTGGTGTCCATCACCAGGTAGGCACCGCCCAGGAACGAGGTAATGGTGAGCAGGATCGGCAACAGCAGCGACAGCATCACACCGCGCTTGGCCTCGGCCGTGGCCAGGTCCTGGGTGGCCACGTCCAGCGGGCGTGCCACCTGCGCGTCGATACCGCGCGCCAGCAACCGCAGCGCACCCACCTGCTGGCTGTAACCGGTGAGGGCCGCCTTCAGGCGTGCGGTGGGAATGTCGGCATCGCGGCGGGTGCTGTCCTGCACGATCTCCACCAGTGCCGGGCGCCCCTCTGCCCAGTCCTTGCCGAACTCCGGGCTGATGCGCAGGGCGATGTCGATCTTCTGGTCACGGATCTCCGCGGTCAGGTCCTTCGGCGGGTCCACCGCGTTGAGTCCCTGCGAGGCCAGGAAGCGCACCAGGTTGGGGGCGTGCTCGCGGCCGATGGTCGGAATGTCCAGCGGGGTGTCGATCTGGGTCTTGAACCGGGTCTCGGCCAGCTTGCCCATGCCCAGGATCAGCACCGGGTACAGCAACGGCCCGAGCAGCAGGGTGAGCGCCAGGGTACGGCGGTCACGCGAGAGATCGCGCAGTTCCTTGCGCATGACGGTCAACAACGTGGCAAACGCGCTCATGCGTGCAGTCCTTCTTCATTGCCGATCGCCTTCACGAAGGCATCTTCCAGGTTCGCTTCGCCGGTCAGCGCGCGCAGTTCATCAGCCGTGCCGGCAGCCATCACCGTGCCCTTGGCAATGATCACGATCGTGTCGCACAGCGCGGCCACCTCCTGCATGATGTGGCTGGAGAAGATCACGCAGCGGCCTTCGTCGCGCAGCTCGCGCAGGAAGCCACGCAGCGCGCGGGTGGTCATCACGTCCAGGCCGTTGGTGGGTTCGTCCAGGATCACGTTGCGTGGGTCGTGCACCAGCGCGCGCGCAATGGCGGTCTTGGTGCGCTGCCCCTGGGAGAAGCCGTCGGTCTGGCGGTCCAGGATGTCTTCCATGTCCAGCGCCTTGGAGAGCACCTTGGTGCGCTCGCGGATGTGCGCGGCGCTCATGCCGTGCAACTCGCCGAAGTAGGCGATGTTCTCGCGTGCGGTCAGCCGCTTGTACACGCCGCGTGCGTCGGGCAGCACGCCCAGGCGGCGACGGACCTCCACCGGGTGGGTGGCCACGTCCAGACCATCCACCAGCACCCGACCCTGGTCGGGTGACATCAGGGTGTAGAGCATGCGCATGGTGGTGGTCTTGCCGGCGCCGTTGGGGCCGAGCAGGCCGGTGATGCGACCGTCCTCGGCCTGGAAGCCGACGTTGTCCACCGCCTTGATCAGGCCGGTCTTGGTCTTGAACGCTTTATGCAGGTTCTCGGCGACGATCATGGTTCCCATCCGTTGAACGAGGTGAAGGCCGGCACCGCGGTGAGGGTATCCAGGCAGGAGGCGTCGAGTGCCTTGGCGTCGGCCTTGTCCATGAACTGCGCGAGCAGGCGCGGCATGCAGCCGGCGCCAAGGGTGCCATGGCCCTGGCCCTTGGCCACGATGTGGCGGCCGTTGGGCAGGTGCTTGAGCACTTGTTCGGCGTAGCGCGGCGGGGTGACCGGGTCGAATTCGCCCGACAGCAGCAGCACCGGCACGTCCGTGCTCAACGGCGCGGTGAAGTTCTTCGGGCGCGTGCCCACGTTCCACACCGGGCAGGCGGCGAAGAACATGCGCGCCACTTCCGGGCCGAGCAGGCGGTCGCCGGCCGGCGCTTCCTGGTAGCGGTCGGCGTCTTCGGCGCAGATCACCGACCACTGCATGCCCTGGTTCATCTGCCCGGCCATGTTGCGCGTGGCCAGGCTGTTGAGCGACATCAGCGGCGCGTAACGGCCCTGCGCGGCTTCGTCCAGCACCACCGGCAGCAGCGAGGACAGTTCCGGCATGTACGAGAACATGAAGGCCAGGCTGGTCACGGTGTTGGCGCTGATCGGGTCGCGGCGTACCGCGGCGGTGCCCGGGTCACGGTACTCCACCTCCACCGGGGCCTTGGCCAGCGTGGTCATCACGTTGCGCAGCTGGGTGCGGGTATCGACCGGGAAGCGCTTGGCGCAGGCGGCGTCCTTGCGGCACTGGGCGGATTGCAGCTCGATCGCCGATTCGAAGGTGTTGGCGAAATCGCCGCCCACCGCCAGGTCGTTCGGCGCCACCCCGTCGATCACCACCGCACGGGTGTGCTGCGGGAAGCGCGCGGCGTACTGCTGGGCCACGCGGGTACCGTAGGAACCGCCGACCAGGTTGATCTTGTCCACGCCCAGCGCAGCACGCACCGCGTCCAGGTCACCAATGGCCTGGGTGGTGGTGTAGAAGCGGGTGTCGGCACGCTCGGCCACCGCGGCAGCGCAGCGGGTGGCGAACTCGGCGATCACTTCGGGCGTGGCCGCCGCGTTCTCGTCGAACGAAAGCTCCTTGCCGTCGGCATCCACGCAGCTGAGCGGGTTGGATTTCCCGGTGCCGCGCTGGTCCACCAGGATGATGTCGCGCTTCTTGCGCACGTCGCGCAGCGACTGGTTGATGATGGCCGCCACCTGCGTGGCCGACTGGCCCGGCCCTCCGGCCAGGAAGAACACCGGGTCCTGCTTGCCGTCGCCTTCGTTGGCGGTATCCAGCAGGGCGATGTTGAGCCCGATCTTGCGGCCAGTGGGCGCATCGGGGTTCTCGGGCACCTGCAGGGTGGCGCACTCGGCTTCGACGTTGTTGCTGGCCTGGGCGCTGGTAAGGGTGCAGGGCTTGAACGTCAGTGTTCCGTACTGGCGCTCGGCTCCTTCCGGCGGTGCATCCGGAGTGGCCTGGCAGGCCGCCAGCAGCAGCAACGCCGCACTGGTGGCCAGGGGACGGCAGGAAAGTCGCATTTCGATCGCATCCTGGATTGAAGGGTCTCAGCATGCCATGACGGATGGGCGGGCTGGATGTGACATGCCCGATTCGACGAGGGGTTTCGTCCCTGCGCCAGCGCGAGGAGACCGACCAGGATAGGGTGCTGAACTTGCCGGAGACGGGCCCGTAACCGGATTTGCAGTGGTGCGTGGTGCGAACGCTTACATGGCAACGCGCTCCGGGTAGCGGTGGCGTTGCTACCTCTTCACCGGGAGCGCTGCCGGTTCGGCTGCCTCGTCGCTTCACCTTCCAGCGGGAAGCAATCGCCCCAGACCTCAATATCAAGGCCATTGAGGTTCCGATCCAGGGACACGCAGTTCTGGATCAACGACCGAAGCACGTAGCTGGGTGATCGTTCGCTACGCCACGCGGAAAGTTGGAACGCGCGGCGTAGGGCGGGATCCAACTTCACCCGCAAGTAGACCTGCTTCTTCATGGGATGACGTCCTCGGGCAGGAACTGCCCCAGGTCGGCGTTGACCTCACCGTGGAAGATCGTGCGTTCCACGAACCTGGGCACCCGTGGGTCTTCCACCGCTGGCGTGCCCAGCAGCTTGATGGTGATGACGCCAGCGCAGGCTTCAATCTGCAGCTTGCGGCCCACGTTGAAGCCCATCTGCCGCAGCCACTGGCCGCGGATCTTGAGGTAGGGAACCTTCAGCTCTTCGTGGAAGTGTGCGGGTGGGGTGCACGGCGGGGATTGCGTACGGCGTTCGCGTGCGCGCCGGGCAATCGCGGATTGGGAAGGGTAGTCGTTGTAGCTGTCGTCGGGTAGTTGCCTTTTCATGGTCTGCCTCCAGCAGGAAGATCCCTCGCCGGGATGGCGAGGGAGTCGGGAGGTTAGAAACCGTAGACATGGAAAGCCGGCGGGCGTATTCCCCAGAGGGTGTTGTATTAGCCACCCTCCCGACGCAGCGCTTACATTTTTCCATGTCTTGGAGTTTCTACGCTCCGGAACACACCTTGCGCGCAGCTGCCAACGATGGGAAATTGTTTGTGCCTCTTGATTTCCGGACTTCGGTAGGCAGAACCTTCTCAATGACGCATATGGCGCTGAAAGCGCAGCTACCAACAGTCTGCGCATATGATGAAGATGAGTTCGGTAGGAACAATCGATCCAACTAGCTCTACGTAGGACTGAGAGCTACTGAGCGCTGCGGCGTAGCAGCCCGGCTCCCGTCCGGCGTCCATCAGACCACCTTCGGCGGACTTGATCGCCGTGCACGTCCGCTCGAACTACACAGGAGATCGCAAATAGCAGAGGGGATTCGTTAGTCGTCGCCGGTACGCATTCACGTATTCCCTGCGAACCGGCCCGCCAGGTGCATCACATCCAAGGGTTGAAGTCCTTATGACGTCATCAAGTTGCTAGTTCGGCGCAAGCCTGATTGACAGGAGGAAAACCCAGAATTGTCCGGCAAATACTCCAAGTGACAGTGATACTTGCCTGCTGCGAACAGATCCCAATCTCGTACTGCCTCCCCTGTCAGGGGATTGAGGTCCCCGCCTCCAATTCGAATGGGGTCGCCAAGCTTGGATCGCGCGACCGAGCGCGAATCGGACATCATCAGCTCCGATGGAAGCAGAAGTGCACTGGGGCCATAGGCCGAGCTTTCGCCATGCATCTGAACAGTGTCGATTGATTCCCCGTCATCGGACACCAAGGAAAAGCCAAGGTCACCGCCAGTTACGTAAGTGCGACCTGCAATCCTGGTGGTTACTACGTCGACAGCCTCGTACCTGGTGAGGACAAGATCCAGGAATGGAGCAAGCAGGGAGCCAAGCAAAGTTTCAGCGGGCAGCATATTAACCTCCACGAGCGACCGCGCGGCGTGTGCCCGGTACCGGGCCAGGCGAGCGCTGTTGTAAAGAGAAAATGGCAACGACAACGATGCCGGCGCGGCGGATCCCCGCAGCAGGAATCTCTCTACCG
>NZ_JAGXKC010000250.1:0-362 GCF_019091045.1 Stenotrophomonas sp. GbtcB23
ACTGGTTCATTTCACAGCCCGGCTCCCAAGTGATCTCCCACCAGGCTGCTGACCGAAAGATCGAGAGGATCGTTAATACCGTTGATCTGATGCTCAGGTCTGCAGGCGGCGGATCGCTATTCTTCATCGCCGATGATGCAAACTTGCTGGAGCAAGCCGCCTTTCAACATTTCATTACAATCGATAACGCGCTGGAGAAGAAGGGCATTTCGCTCTTTGTCATCTTCCTGTTTCAGGACAATCACACTTCCAGCCGGCGCGAAGAGATCAATAGAACCACGGTCACACCTCAGGTCCGTGGGCGCTTCTTGACCCGCTACCATCGCCTGCATGGAATTCGTGGGGCCCTGGACGTTGTGACG
>NZ_JAGXKC010000251.1:0-362 GCF_019091045.1 Stenotrophomonas sp. GbtcB23
CCGGTGCGCCCGAGGTGGGTGGGCTTACCCAGGAGGGTACGATTCCAACTTCACCGTTGGGCGTCAGTTAATACGAAACGGCCCATCTGAAGTACGAATCACACATCCAAGCGTCAATGTGAATCCCCAAAGATCTTGCCGCGCTACTGTGTAGATTCTCCGATATCAGGGCTTTAAAGTTAGTTGTCTACTGAGTGACGCGCCGTTAAGCTCCGCGTCGTTAACACAAGGGTTTGCTGGTGTCGGACATAGGCCGATTTATTTTGTTGCTGCTCCAGTCGCCTATATGCGCGGCATCAAGTTTGATCCTCCGGCATCAGCCAAAGAAGGACAAGCCTTCCCTGTTTGTCTTTGGGTTCAGC
>NZ_JAGXKC010000252.1:0-358 GCF_019091045.1 Stenotrophomonas sp. GbtcB23
TTGTTCCTGGTGTACAGCATCCACTCCGGCCAAGGGCACGCGAACAAGCGGTTGGTCGGCGAGTACCCGCTGGAGGCGCCGCCTCCGCTGCCGTCAATCGACTTTTCCGACGCGGCACTGGTGCTCTATGAGGGGAATGATGCAACCCAGGAGGTGGTATGTAGACGATCGATTCCCTACAGCGCGTTCAACCTCGGCGGGAATTCGGGCTGCATCAACGACGAAGCGCGCTCGCTGCGCATTCTCAAGGCGAAGAAGGGGACCATGATCCGTCTATTCGGCGGGTATAACCACGTTCGCGGGGAAGGGTACGCCTTCATCTACATCACCAGCGACATCACGCTGCCGCAGACCGTCG
>NZ_JAGXKC010000253.1:0-357 GCF_019091045.1 Stenotrophomonas sp. GbtcB23
GTCTTCGGGAATGCGGCTGTCGACGCCGGCAAGCCTGAGATTGTTGATCACCAGGCGTACGCCCGGGATGTCCTGGACGTGACGGACGATCTTGCGAGACAGAGCGGCATCGTCCACGACGCCCTCGATCGTCACCTTGCCTTCGTCGACATGCACGTCGATCGCGTCCATGTCGATTATGTCGAGGTCCTCGATCGCATCGGTGATGCGTTCTTCCAGATCATCGGAGTCTTCCAGGCCGTCGGTGCCGGGCCGGGTACTGTCCACGACACGCTCTTCCAGGCCGTCGAAATCCGCCTCGTCGATGTGATAGCCGCGGTTCTGCTCCGTGTCGAAATTGGCGTCCGGTTGACCATA
>NZ_JAGXKC010000254.1:0-357 GCF_019091045.1 Stenotrophomonas sp. GbtcB23
GGATGCAGCGAGAATCCGGGCATGGGCCGCTGATCTGCTTGATCTGCATCGCAGCACCACGATCCAGGCCCATAGTGGGCTCTGGAGCCTGGCATCGAGTGCTATTGCTCGCCTTATTGAGGCCCTGCCCGATGAATTGCATCCACCATTGTTGATTGAGGTGTTCAGTCTTCCGTTGGTGCCATCGTCAGGCAATTTCCGAAACATAGATCTTCACGAGATAGACCGCTGGGTTGACGTTGGCTTAATTTCGAGCGCCTGCAGGATTGGTGTACGCGAAAGTTATGAAATCCAGTGGGAGGGCATTGTCGAGCAGCTGATCGTCAAGCTGCGCACGGGACCCGAACCAAGCGAAGC
>NZ_JAGXKC010000255.1:0-357 GCF_019091045.1 Stenotrophomonas sp. GbtcB23
CTGGCGAACCTTGGCGTTGTCGAAGGGCTTTACCTTGGTGTTGAGCGTCACATAGCCGGTATGAAGCTGCTCGCCATCGACGATCATCTGCGCGCCGTCGGCGGAATTCTTGATCTCCAGGAATTTTGCCGGCGGTATGCCGTCGCCGGCGATATCGACCTCGCCCTTCTGCTGGCGCAGCAGCGCGACGTGCGGCTCCTGGCCCACCTCAACCGTGAACTTGTCGATATGCGGCACGTCCTTGACGTAGTAGTTCGGGTTCTTCTCGAAGACGAGATGCTGGCCGATCGTGCAGTCCTTCAGGATGAAGGTGCCGGAACCGACCGGCTTCTTGCCGAAATCGCCGGCAGCCTCCTC
>NZ_JAGXKC010000256.1:0-355 GCF_019091045.1 Stenotrophomonas sp. GbtcB23
TTCTTTCCTTTTGCACGATCTTTCTGCCTCAACCGGACTGTGACCGACGCTGACGCGGCACCGATCCTGACGCCTCCGGCACGTCCTTGTGCCGCTTTTTCCATGAGGAATCGGCGCAGGAGAAATCGGAGGCTAGGCCATGCAAGGGACGAACGTGCTGTTCGGTCAGATTGCCGTGGTATTCGGCATCGTGATCGCCGGCGTGTGGGGCGCCACACAATGGACAGCAGCCGCCCTTGGCTATCAGCTACGCCTTGGCTCGCCCTGGTTCGATCTTCTTGGCAGGCCGATCTACCACCCGTGGAAGCTGTTTGAGTGGTGGTTCTTCTTCGGTGCCTATGCGCCGGAGGTCTTC
>NZ_JAGXKC010000257.1:0-352 GCF_019091045.1 Stenotrophomonas sp. GbtcB23
AATAGACGCCTGTTTTCCCCGAGGCCCGGGCATAACCGAAAGCCATGTAGGCACAGGTCTGCTCGTGACGCGGCGTGATAACCCGCATGCCGTCGCGGTGGAGCGCATCGAACAGGCCGTAAAGCTGGGCGCCCGGAATGCCGAAGACAGTGTCCACGCCATGCGTACGCAGCGAAGCAGCGATCGCATCGCCTCCGGTGATGGTCATGTGAGATTTTCCCTTCCGATGCTGCAATCGCTGATGGAATTTTGCTCCTCACCCCAGGTGATACCGCTTTGCAATCACAAACTCTTACGCGGGGTCGGGTCGAGGTTGAACAGCTTTGCCGCGTTCAGCCCGAGGATATTCCGC
>NZ_JAGXKC010000258.1:0-351 GCF_019091045.1 Stenotrophomonas sp. GbtcB23
GCCGAGTGGGGCGAATACGTCACGGGTCCGCGCATCATCACGGAAGAAACCAAGGCCGAGATGAAGCGCGTGCTGAAGGACATCCAGACCGGCAAGTTCACCTCCGAATGGATGCAGGAATACCGTTCCGGCATGGCCCGCTTCAAGGGCATTCGCCGCAACAACGACGCCCACCAGATCGAGGAAGTCGGTACCAAGCTGCGCCCCATGATGCCCTGGATCGGCAAGAACAAGCTGCTCGACAAGGCTGTCAACTAAGCTTTTCGCAGATAGTCTCGCGAATTCCGAGGCCGGGGCGCAAGCTCCGGCCTTCTTTCATTCACGGTGTTGGGCTAAATTCGGAACGTGGTC
>NZ_JAGXKC010000259.1:0-350 GCF_019091045.1 Stenotrophomonas sp. GbtcB23
CTGTGCAGATGGGCGGATCCTTCCCTTCTTGGATCCGCCCATCCTGTTTCTGCTTGGTTTTACTCGGAAAGTTACATTGAACGTTTGGGGCTTGTCCTGTATCGAGAAGGAAACGGTTAGGCAGGTTTTCGATCTCTGATGCTTACGAAAAAGGGAAAATGCGGTCTCAAGGCGCTGGTCCCCCTGGCGCAACTCGAACCCGGCAAGACCGCCTTCGTCAGTGAGATCGCCGAGCAGAACAACATATCCAAGAAATCCCTCGACGCGACCCTGCTCGAACTGCGCAAGGGCGGCATCCTGCGCTCGAAGAAAGGTCCGGGCGGCGGTTATGCGCTGTCGAAGCCGGCTTC